>JAICRA010000049.1 GCA_025937615.1 Thermomicrobiales bacterium
GGGTCAGACGTCGCGCGAGGGCGAAGAGTGGGCCCACTTCGGCGACGGACAGATCGGGAAGGGTCGCGACATGCCTCCGGGGCACGAGCAGGACGTGGCCGGGAAGGAGCGGGCGTCGATCGAGAAAGGCGACGCCAACCGGATCGTCGAGGACGATCTCGGCAGGCGCATCGCCGCGGACTATGGCGCAGAAAACACACGTGTCACCGCTCGCACTGTCGATTGGCTCCAGCGCGACGTCGAGGACCATGTTGCCCTTTCTCGCGAACGCTGCTCGCTACTCGCCGTAATAGGTGAGCGGGCGCACCACGATGCGTCCGGCCGCGGGGTCCATGGAGATGATCACGTCCGGGTGGCTCGGAAGCAGGATGTCTGCGCCTCCATCGTCCGCGGCGACGACGAGCACATGGTTGGCTCCGGTTTCCATGAGGTCGGTGACCTGGCCAAGCCGGTTCCCGCTCTCGTCGAAGACGTCGAGTCCGATGATCTGATAGAGAAAGTACTCGTTCTCAGCCAGGGGGCGGGCATCAGTGCCACGGATCCGCAGCGGCGTGCCGCGGAACCGCTCGACGGTCTCGGGAGTCGAAATGCCCTGCAGTCGGATCAACGCGTTGCCGTCATGTAGCCGCACGCCGAGCACCGTGCGCGGAATTGTCTCGTCGCCGAGGTAGAGACGCTTGATCGTCAGCAAATGCGCCGGATCATCGGTCTGCAAGCGGACCTTGAACTCTCCGCGCACGCCGTGAGGAGCGAGAATCGTGCCGATCGTTAGCCTGACGCGTTCGATTGGGACGCTGGGCTCAGGACCGGCTGTCTGCGAGAGACGCGGCGGCGTCCGCTGCCGGGAGTTGGCAGATCGTGGCCGCTGGTGAGGTCGAGAGGCGGATTGTGGACCACTCGCGTCGAGCCGGGGAATTGGGACGACTGGCCCGCTCACGTCAGGCGGTGGCGGCTGCGGTTGCGTGCGGCGCCGCTGGGGACGCTCAGTCCTCGATATCGAGCGAGGCACGGACGTTGTTCCGTGATCCGGCGATCATGAGGGCTGTTCGCATAGCGCGGGCGATGCGGCCGCCGCGCCCGATGACCTTCCCCAGTTCCTCCTCTGGAACCCGCAAGCTAATGAAGACGCTACCACCGCGTTGGCGAGCCTCCACCTCGACACGCTCCGGGTCATCGACAAGGTTCGTGGCGAGATAGGTGACAAGCCCCCGCAGACGCTCGGCGGCGTCGGTCGAGGGGGCGTAGAGGGCGTCGTCTTCCCCGAAGTCGGCTTCGCCCTCGTCTTCCTCCTCATAGTCGTCATATCCAACTGCAGATGTCGGATCAATGAGAGGTTCCAGCCTGGGATCACCATCGTTGTTGTCGACGCGCATAGTTGCCGCTCCTGAGATAGCCGAATATGTTGCCATTCATGCCAAGGCGGATGCGACGAGAGGCGACCGATCAAGGTCGCCTCTCGCAACTTGGTCTTCAGGGACCGATCACGCGCGGCGCCGCCCAGTGCACCGTTTCGCTACTCGGCCGCCTCGGCATAAACGCCGGCCCGCTGGAGGATCGAGCGCACGGTGTCAGTCGGTTGGGCGCCGTTGTTGATCCAATGTCGCGCCCGATCCAGATTGACGTTGATCGTGGCTGGGTCGGTGATGGGATCGTAGAAACCGACAGACTCGATGAAGGCCCCATCACGAGGCGAGCGGCTGTCAGCGGCGACGATGCGGTAGCTGGGCCGTTTCTTCGCGCCCATTCGCCGCAGACGAAGTTTCACCACGCGGAATTACTCCCTCTTCACTCACGTTCACCCGCAATTGCAGGCGGTTCGTCGTGCGGTCGCACAGATATCGACGTGTGTACCAGCCAGTGATGCCGGTCCTCACGAGCAACCGCGGGCACGGTAAACATGCCCATCTGTTCCAACGCCAGAGCGAAAAGAACGCCCGACTATAGCACCGGATTTGCGACCGCGTCAACGAAAAGTTGCGCAGTGATTGTCGTGTTGAGCGTTGGCCCTACTCTACCGGACGCTGCTTGATTACGATGCCGTCGCTATCGAGCGCCGAGGCGGCGCAGGCGACGACTACGGCACGGGTCAACACGGGCGAGAGGCCGAGACGGGAAGCACGGGTAACGATACGGCTAGGTCCTTGCCGGCGCACGAGTGCCTCGGCGATGACGCGGCTGACTGGCGGGGTACGATCCTCGGGGGGGATCGGGGCGCGCATTGACACCATTCCCTTTCCAGGTTGTATCGGAGCGCGCGGCTGCGGTCGCACTCTCCCGCGAAATGCGGGACGATCGCTGTTTCGTCCCGCCCATCTAGCCACGATCCTAGTGGTCAGACCTGGATTTGGCAATACCCTTTCGAGACAATGGGTGACATACAGGACCCGCTTGATCTCAACGCTCGAGTCGAACCACCAAGCGTCACAAGCTCTAGCTCCTGAAGGCGAGATTGCTGCGGGTCGCGACCATGCTAAGAGGGCATGGCTGGTGGAGCGAACCGATTCTGCGATCCGGCTAGCGTGTTGCCGTCGGCCTCGTTAGTGCCTGGCTCGTCAAGTGGTCGAGGCAGGAGAGCAGCGCGTTGCCGTCGCCAAAGCTCCCCGCCTTGGTTGCGATCGGACGGGCGTGCAGGCGACCTCCCTCGAGCACGCCCCAAGGTATTCCTGAAGTAATCTCGCCTTCGAGCCAGAGTGCGGTCGCCTCCAGCGCCCTGCTGACCGCCACCGCAACGTCGCCGCCAGTCAGCACCAGCCCTCCAACCTGATGGCTCACCTCCGGCGCGGCGACGATTTGAGCCAGTCGGGTGGCCACGACGTGCCCTCCCAGGGGACACGAAGCGAGTCCCAGAGTGGTCAGCACCGTCGACCGTCCGGCGGCGAGGTGTGTGGCAACTCTATGGACGACGGCGTTGACTGGTGTCTCCGGGTTGTCGAGCAGCGCCTGCTCTGGGCGCACGATCGGCACACCTGCCTCACCCAGCACCTCGATCTGGTGCGTAGTGGCCTCGTGCTGGCTGCCAGCAACGACTAGAATCGGCCCCGATCCGCGCGCAACCTCCGGTCGTGGATGCGCGCTCCGTACCAGTGGTAGCGAGCGGGCCAACTGGCGGGCAAACCCGGCCGAGCCGCAGAAAAGCGGGAACCGCTCACCGCCAACGGCGCGGGCGAGTGTCAACAGATCGTCGTCCGTCTCTGCGTCGGCGACCACGATTCTATCCGAGTCGTCATGCAGGAGACGCTGGACGGCGTCTGGCTGACCGCGCAGCGTGGCCAAGTCGAGGAGACGAACGGGCAGTTCCTGGGCGGTCCCGAAGAGAGCCACCAGATCAGAGACGACGCCGGCTCCACCAATCCCGCTCGCTTCCACGGGGACCCCGCCGATCTGTTGCCGGCCGCCGACCGTCGTTCGACCTTCGGCGGGAAATGCGGGTGCGACTAATGCGCGTCTTGCGCCAATGGCTTCCATCGCCGCGAGGAGCTCGTCGCGGGGGTGACCCCGCAGAGCGGAGTCGATCTTCTTGTAAAAGATCAGAGCATCGGATCTCGATGACGCACTCGACGCGATGGGTCGTCCGCGGCTAACTCTCGCTACCGCCTTGGTCACAGCTAGAGCCGCCTCGGCCGCGCTCATATCCCTGCTCTCAGTAGAGAACAGGACCACGTCAGCGTGGGGAACGTTGCTGCTGGTGAGGGGGATCACCGTGGAAAACCCTGCGCCCGCGAAGCAGGCACCGGTGTCCGCGGCTCCAGTCAGGTCGTCGGCAATAACGACGAGCTGCGGCATGGCGCTAGCTCGCGGCCGGTGCGGTGTCGACTTCACGAGCGTGGACCATCTGAAGGGCCACGTCGATGGCGGCCAGCAAACTTGACTCGGTCGCGATCCCCTTTCCGGCAATATCAAAAGCAGTACCGTGATCGACCGAGGTGCGGATGATCGGCAGGCCGTAGCTGACGTTCACTCCTGAGTCGAACGCCAGCAGCTTCATCGGAATGTGCCCCTGATCATGGTACTGAGCGACGACGACATCGTAGGCGCCCTTGGTCGCACGCAAGAAGACGGTGTCCGGAGGCTGGGGGTCGCTAACGTCGAGACCGCGGGCGCGGGCGGTGTCGATTGCCGGTTTGATGCGCTCCGCCTCCTCATTGCCGAAGAGGCCGCCCTCGCTGGCATGCGGATTGAGCCCGGCAACCGCGATCCGAGGCCCGGCGATGCCCAAGGCCCGGCAAGCGTCATGGGCGATCTGGATCACCTCCTCGACTCGCTGGGGTGTCACCCGTGCGATTGCCTCTTCCAGGCCAACGTGGGTGCTGACGTGGACGATGCGCAGGCTGGGGCCGATCAGGAGCATGCTGACCCGCTGCGCACCGGTCCGCTCGGTGAGCAACTCGGTGTGACCAGCGTACTCATGGCCGGCCAGATGCATGGCGGCCTTGTTGAGCGGTGCGGTGATGATCGCGTCGGCCTCCCCCGCCATGGCTAGATCGCAGGCGCGGAAAACGTAAGCGACGGCAGCCGCGCCGGCGGTGGCCGTCTCCTCACCAACCGGGACGCGGTCGAGAGGAGCGTTCTCCAGGTCGAGCAACGTGACGCGTCCCGATTGGTAGGTCCCATGAGCCGGGTCCGCGACGACGTCGAACTGAGGATTCGTCCCAAGCCAGCCAGCGGCCCGCTCCAGGATGCGCCGGTCCCCGATGACAAGTGGCCGGCAGCGCCTGAAGACGTCCGCGTGAGTGAGTGCCTTTAGCACGATCTCGGGCCCGATTCCGGCGGGATCGCCCATGGTGATCGCCAGGAGCGGTCGGTTGATTCCACTCATGCGGATCGTGTCCCAGTGTTGCTCGAGCGACATTGACGGTGAGGCTGAAGCTTTCCACATGCGGGGAGTGGCAGCATGCCGCTCGACGCAGTGGGAAGCGAGCGTTCAATGATGATCGCATAGGAAGCAGCAGAGAGAGTTTGCTCTACAAATCGCTGCTAAGGGCCAGTGAATAGACATCCCACGTAGCGATCATCTTCGTGACTTCCTGCCCGTCGACTTCCGTTGTCCGCTCACCGATGCCGCGCTACGCTGCCAGGCATGAATGGACTCGGCGTCTTCATTGTGATTATCGTGGCTGCTGTCCTCCTGGCATTGCTCGGCCTGGCGCTGGTGCGCCGCACAATTCCCTACGAGCGGCTGGCACGACACACCGATGTCGCCGGTTATGTCTACGCGGTAATCGGCGTGATTTATGCGGTCATCCTGGCGCAGGTGGTGATCGCGGCTTGGCAGGAGTACCAGGATGCCCGTATTGTCGCCGAGGGTGAGGCGAACGCGGTGCTCAACCTGGCGCGGTTGGCCCAAGTCTGGCCCGATGAGGACCGCGCGCGAGTGGAAGACGCGCTCCTCGCCTACGCCAAACACGTGGTGGAAGTCGAGTGGCCCGCCATGGCACAGAACCAGTTCGATGAGTCGCTGCACACCTCCTTCGTCCACAACCTCTGGCAAGCCGTCAACGAAGCCGGAGTGCGGGCGGAAGGCCTCGATCCCGTCTACACCGTATCACTCCAGCAACTCGATGCCCTCGACGAGGCAGGTCGCAGCCGGGTGCTTCTTGGTGAAGACAGACTGCCTGAAACGATGACCCTGACACTTGTCATCGGCGCAGTCGTTACCGTTGGATTCTCATATTTCTTTGCAGTCGAGGACGGCTGGATCCAGGGCCTGATGACTGCCAGTCTGGCGACTTTGATCGCCCTCCTCTTGCTGCTGGAGTACCAGCTCGATACGCCGTATAGAGGCGTCTCAGCGATTGAGCCGACGGCGATGGAGCTCGTCCGCACCGAGATCGATGCCGGACTGGGAACGACTGGAGGTTAGAGGTGAGCGACGACATCGTGTTTCTGATGACCGCACCCAACGAGCCGATGGCCCGCTACTGGGAGGACATGCTGGTCGACGCCGGTATCCCGGTGTTGGTGAAACCCGGCGGTCCTGGGGCGGGCGGCTGGGCTTCCGTCGCGACATTCGAGCACGATCTCTATGTGCGTCGGGATGACCTCGATCGGGCACGCGAGATCGTCGCGGAAGATGAAGGTACGGAAACCGACGAGGAATGAGTGGACCGGCCATTGGTCGCCGAACCAACGTCTTGGCGCTCGAGCCGGCCATTCCAGTGGTCTCGCTGGGGGCGTGCCTTCCGGCAAGGTGCGGATGTAGTGGGAGTTAGTGGCGGAAGTTCGGCGACCAGAAAGTCCTCGTATTGGCCGTCAACCCCTTCACCCATGAAGTGCACTGTGATGCCGGTGACAACGGTTCAGGAGCGCTGCAGAGATGCGGTAAGGACAATGCCAGGCTCGGTACCCCGGCTGACTGTTGGTCTGCCGAGAAGGCGTGGAACTACGACCTGAGGTGCTGGATCGAGCGTCCCGGAAGCATGCCCCCAGCCGACGTAGCCACCATTCTCGCGGTGCAGAACGCCGTCGAGTACGACGTCGTGCAGACCACCGCCGAAGAACTCGATCTGGCTCAGCAGATCTTCTACGAGATCGCCGAACAGACTCTCGAGATCGTCACCCGCGCCATTGATCGGCGCGGAGCGTCCGGTATCGATTGGTGTATGTGGCGGTGCTACCGCGAGCGTCAATACCGCGCGTAAGCCCGCTTCCACGACCGAAGGGATATCGCGGCCGGTCGCGTTGAGCGTAGCGATTCCCGCTCGACTCCAGGGCGACGTCGTGAATCCCGAGGGCGGAACGTCTTCGTTGTCGATCATCGGCTGCGCCTATTGCCCAGTGTATCGTGCATTGCTCCCTTGCCCAAGATACCCCCCGACGACTGCCCTGGTGCGCATTGGACTCAGGAGTCCTGCCAGGAGCCGGTCCCGCCCCGAATAAGCGTTCTCACTCCTAGTCGGCCCTCGCACCAACCGCCACGTCGCGCGCGGCGTGCGTGTCGCCGCGCGTTTGCGTCCGCTCTCTGGGTTGGTATTTGGGGGTGCTTGTGAGACGCCCCCCGGGGTGGACGGACCGGGGTTCCACGTGGAACCCCGGTCCGAGTAGCAACTCCGTCCTGGGCACCCCTCTGTGGTCGATCTGGTATCCTCCGACCGATCCCGGCGTCCCCGCTCCGCCCCAACTCCCGCGCGGCGAAACGGATGCCGCGCGCGGCGCGTTGGTACGTGCGGAAAGGAGCGACGGATCGCCGGATGGAACTCTCGATACCGTGGACCGTTGCGAGGCCACTAGCGGACCACCCGCGGGCCCGCGGGAGTCAGGGGTTGACCGCGGACGATTCGGATCTCGTGGGGCGTGCCCGCGAGGGCGATCAGGTCGCCTTTGCCCGGCTCTTCGAGCACTACCATGCTCCTATCCTCAACTATCTGCATCGCATGGTCGGTGACCGCGCGATGGCGGAAGATCTGACCCAAGACACCTTCATCAAGGCCTACAACGCGCTTCCCTCGACGCGGCCTGACCTCGCTTTCAAGCCGTGGCTCTACCGGATTGCCACCAACACCGCCATCAGCCAGCTGCGGCGGCGCAAGATCGTGCAGTGGATTCCGTTCCTCCCTGGCCACGATCATGCCAGTGACCAGTCGATCGAGCGTTCGGTGAGCCGGCGCCAGGATATCGAGCAGACCCTCTCCCGATTGCCACAGCACTACGCTGCGGCGCTGCTGCTGCGCCACTACCAGGGGCTGTCTCTCGCCGAGACCGCCGACGCCCTTGGCATCACTGAGAATGCCGCCAAGCTGAGGCTTTTCCGGGCCCGCAAGGCCTTTGCCCAGATCTACGGATCCACCGAGCTGCTCGGCGCTCCTGGCGAGTGGGAGGCTAAAGGATGATCTCCCACGATCGTGCCCAGGAGCTCATTTCCGCTCGCATGGATGCGCCGCTGACCTCAGCGGAGCACTACGAGCTGCAGCGGCATCTGGCGGTATGTGATTCCTGCCGCGATTTCGTCAGCCTGGCTGACGATCTCGCCCGGGGTTTGCAGGCGTTGCCGCAGCTGGCGCCGAGCCTGGCCGTTTCGCGCGCCGTCATGGCCGCGGTCCGGGCAGACACACCCGCCTGGGGCTGGTTGCGGCGTGGCTTGCAGGCACTGTCTTCTCCTGGGATGGCCGTGGCCTCCGGGCTGGCGCTCGTGGTGGCGTTGGCCGGCGCCCTTATCATCACGCTTAGTGCACCCAGTCGCGGCGATCAAGGGGTCGCACCGGAAGGGAC
>JAICRA010000026.1 GCA_025937615.1 Thermomicrobiales bacterium
GAGCCGCCCGTCGAGGTTGAACGTCAGCCCCTTTCTCAGATCACCGGTTTCAATCATCGACCGCTGCTTCTCCTATTTTGGGGCCGTCGAAAGGACATCGAGTCCTGTCGGAGTGACGACGCAGAGATCCTCGATACGGATGCCACCCCAGCCCTCGAAATACAACCCCGGCTCGATCGTGACGACGTGGCCTGGCTCCATGACATCGTCTGAGTTCTTTCCCAGGGACGGAAACTCATGAATGGTCAGCCCGACGCCATGCCCGAGCCCGTGAACGAACTGCTCGCCATAGCCTGCGGCGGAGAGCGCGTCCCTGGCAACCGCGTCCGCCTCCCGGCCAGTCATCGTGGCTCGGATCTGCGCGAGTGCACGTCGTTGAGCGCTCAGCACGGTATTGTATCTGTCGGTGAACTCGGGCGGCGGTTCGCCGAGACAGATTGTGCGGGTGAGATCGGCCGAGTACCCGCCGATCATCGCGCCCATATCGATCACCACCGGTTCGCCTGCCGCAATTGGTCGATCACTCGGGTCGTGATGCGGACGCGCGCCGTGCGGTCCGGCGGCGACGATGACCGGGAACCCGGGACCATCCGCGCCAAGGTCGCGCATCCCAGTCTCGATCTCCCACGCTAGTGCTTTCTCGGTCATGCCGGGCTCAGCGGCTGCTGTCGCCGCGGTGAACGCTGCATCCGTAATCCGCGCCGCCTCGGCAATCATGGCGAGCTCCTGGTCGGATTTCACCGCTCGTAGTGCGTGAAATCCGTTGTCGACCGGAACGAGCTGAATCACTCCTGCCGAGCCCAGAATGCCCGTATGGTCCGCGACGGAGAGGGCGCGGTCTTCGAACGCCACACGTTGAACCCCCAATAACCGCAACTCCTCGCCGAGGAATTTCGGCCAAGGTCTGCTCCACGGTCGGACCGTCACCGGTGGCCGAACCGCGCTCTCGGCCCATGGCAAATTCGTCGGGCTGGTATAGAGAGCCGCCAACTCCTCCGACACGACGAGGACCCCCGATGACTCATCCGGGGCGTGGTCCCCAGCGGGGAATCCTGAGAAATAGTGGCGGTTGGCGGGATGTGTGACAATCGCCGCCTCGGCCCCAATGGCCGCCGCCGCTTCCCGCAACCGACGTAGGCGATCGATCATTGTGTCGCCTCACGCGTCAGACCGCGACGCGCGATCAGATGGAGAAGCGCTAGCCGATAGCCATCCGGACCGAAACCAGCGATCTGGCCGAGAGCGACCGGAGCGACGACAGAGTGATGCCGGAACTCCTCGCGGGCGTGAATATTTGACAGATGAACCTCGATTGTCGGCGTGCTGACGGCTACCAGTGCATCGCGCAGGGCGATGCTGTAATGGGTCAGCGCCCCGGGATTGATGATAATGCCGACCGCCGACGGGCCGAGCGTCTGAATCGCATCCACCAGGGCTCCCTCGTGGTTGGATTGCACGTGCTCGATTCGCAGTGAAGGATCCGCGCCATCAGTCACGGTCTCCAGGTCCGCCACGATCTGGGCGAGGGTCGTGCTCCCGTAGACGCCGGGCTCCCGGGTGCCGAGCAGATTGAGGTTTGGCCCGTTGAGGACCAGCACGTAATCCCGGGCCTGCCCCGGCGCTGGCTCGCTCATCGGAAACCCACGCGGGCCACTCAGCTCAGGACCGGGTCGACCGCCGTGATCCGGCGCAATTCGATGATCTGATCTCTGAGGAGCGCCGCCTTCTCGAACTCGAGGTCGCGCGCTGCCGCTTTCATCTGCCCCTCGAGCTCCTTGACCATCCGCATCAGCTCGTCACGCGGGATCTCAGTGATGATCCCTGGTTTGCCCACTGCGGCATAACCGGTTTGCTCCTCGGCGACCGCGCGGACGCGGTCCGTGATGTCTTTGATCTCCTTGACGATGCCGCGCGGGACGATGCCGTTTCTCTCGTTGTGGGCGATCTGCAGGGCGCGGCGACGGTAGGTTTCGTCGATAGCCGCCTTCATCGAGCGAGTCATAGTGTCGGCGTACATGATGACCTGACCGTCGACATGGCGAGCGGCGCGTCCAATGGTTTGAATCAGTGAGCCTTCCGAGCGGAGGAAGCCTTCCTTGTCGGCATCCAGAACGGCGACCAATGAGACCTCGGGCAAGTCGAGTCCTTCGCGGAGCAGGTTGATGCCGACGACGACATCGTAAACGCCGAGGCGGAGGTCGCGCAGAATTTCCACCCGCTCCAGGGTGTCGATCTCGCTGTGAAGGTAGTGGGTGCGAATGCCCATCTCCTTGAAGTAGTCGGCAAGATCCTCCGCCATGCGCTTGGTCAGCGTTGTCACGAGGGCTCGCTGACCCGCTGCGACACGGGCGTTGATCTCGCCAAGAAGGTCGTCGATCTGGCCCCTGGTCGGGCGCACGGAGATGGCCGGATCGATCAACCCGGTCGGACGGATCACTTGCTCGACGATCTGCTCACTGTGCTCTTGTTCGTACGGACCGGGCGTTGCCGAGACGAAGACAGCTTGGTGGATCATGCGCTCGAACTCGGAAAATGTCAGTGGACGGTTGTCGCGAGCGGAGGGAAGGCGGAATCCGTGCTCGACCAGCACATCCTTTCGCGAGCGATCTCCCGCGTACATCCCTCGCACTTGGGGGATCGAGATGTGCGACTCGTCGATGAAGAGTAGGAAGTCATCGGGGAAGTAATCAAGGAGCGTGGATGGCTGTTCTCCCGGTTTACGGCGAGACAGGTGCATCGAGTAGTTCTCGACCCCCGCACAGTAACCAGTCTCCTGAAGCATCTCGAGGTCATACATGGTACGCTGACGAAGTCTTGCGGCCTCCAGTTGCTTGCCCTCGGCCTCGAGTTCCTGCAGACGCTCTTCCAGCTCCTGCTCGATATCGCGAATCGCCGCGCGGAGCTTGTCCTCGGTCGTCACGAAGTGCTTCGCGGGGTAGACATCGACTTCGAGCCGCTCCACAAGCAGTTCGCCGGTCAACGGATCCACCTCGACGATTCGCTCGACCTCGTCACCGAAGAACTCGACGCGCAGTGCGATGTCCTCGTATGCCGGAAAGATCTCCAGGGTGTCGCCTCGCACCCGGAAGGTTCCGCGCACGAGCGTCATGTCATTTCGGTCGTACTGAATGTCGATCAAGTGCCGCACGATCTTATCTCGCCGCGCTTGACTGCCGCGGCGAAGTGATACGACCGTCTGCGAATATTCCTCCGGCGAGCCCAAACCATAGATGCATGAGACCGAGGCGACGATGATGACGTCGCGCCGGGTGAGCAGCGCTCGGGTGGCGGCGTGGCGCAACTTGTCGATCTCTTCGTTGATGTCCGCGTCTTTCTCGATGAATGTGTCGGTGCGCGGGACGTACGCTTCAGGCTGGTAATAGTCGTAATAGGAGACGAAGTACTCGACGGCGCTGTTTGGAAAGAACTCCTTGAACTCCGCATAGAGCTGCGCCGCAAGGGTCTTGTTGTGGGCGAGAACGATGGTCGGGCGGTTCACCTTTTCGATGACATTGGCCATCGTAAAAGTCTTGCCTGACCCGGTGACACCCAACAGTGTCTGGAATCGCTTGCCGGCAATCAGACCCTCGATGAGCTGCTCGATTGCGGTCGGCTGGTCGCCAGTCGGTTTCAGGTCGGAGACGATTGTGAGGTCGGGCATTCCCACTCCTGTGAAGACCGGGTCAGAACAGGACGCACGGTCGTGGGTGATTGTAATTCGGCGCTTTCGAGAAGGGACTAGCGGATGCGGTAGAACTCAGCTTCCGGTCCACCCGCTCCGATGATGTCGTCGATATGCCGCACAGACCAACGCTGCCCGGACCAGAGCAGTCGCGCCGTTGCCTCGTCCCGCTCACACCACTCGTAGCCGAGGAAATCGGCACCAGGATTGATCCTCGCCCGAGGCTCGACCTCGAATGCGAAGACTGGAATCAGGACGATGGCGTCCCGCGCATGGTCGAAGATCTGATTGACATAGTCTGCGCTATAGACGGCTCGCGCCACGAGACTCGTGGTCTCCGCGAGCACCCGTTCGGCTGCAATGATAGTCGTTTCCTCAGGCGCCACACGCGCGTGGATGGCTTGCCAAGAACTGCCGAACGGCGCGTCAGCGCGGCGCTGCAAGAGTAAGAACTGCAGCCGGGCATTGAGGCGCCGCACGACGTAGGCGTCTACGGCATCGGAGATCAGCGTAGCCACCGACCAGCTCCAGCTGCGGTTGGCGTGATCTGAAGCGAACGAGGGGAGATCATCTGGACGGTCCCCTAGGGCCCCGCCGGGGAGGGATTCGCGCCAGGTCAAAACCAGGGGGATCGTCGTCGTCGCCAAGGTCTCGCCCGCGCCACCGCGGAGCGCTGCCGGGCCCTGATACGCGGGATGGGACCCACAATGAAAAGAACGCGATTGCGCTCGCAATCGCCAACACGATGGCCCCGAGACGAAACGCCTCGCCGATGAGCGCCGCTGCGATCGCGAGGAGGAGGGCGGCACCAATCTTGAACAGCCCCTGGGGCCATTGTCGGAGCCGCCACGGCTCATGCGCGCTCTTCGACAAGCGCGCCCGAGCCGATGCACTCTGGCGGCGCACGGTCGCTTGAACATTCTCAACCGGCGACTTTGCGGCGTTGGCGCGTTCGAGAATCTCGAGTACCTCGCGCTCGACGCGAGAGGATTTTTCCCCCGGGTCGCGAGCGTTCATTGACGGGCAGCCGGGGGCGATGGGTCGTCGCGTCGAGGAGGCGTTCGCAATCGCTTGGCGAATCCGCCGAGGAACATCCTGCCCATATGGTCGGAGACGCTCTCTGGCTGCAACTCGGCGGCCGTCCCTTGCAGGAGCTCACCTTCGCGGGTCGTCTGTGTCGCCCACACTGCGCGTGCGTCCCGCGCTTCGGTAAAGAAGGCCTCGAGGGACGCTGACGCGGGCTCATCGCCGGATGCCAGAGACTGGCGGATCTCACCAAGGGTTCCGACGACTGCGTCGATCCAACGAGTCACCGCGTCGCGATTCGTCAGGAGTATATCCCGATGCATGGCCGGGCTACCGGCCGCAAGCCGCGTCGTGTCGCGAAAGCCGCCCGCGGTCAAGGTTTTCATGTCGCGCCAGGATGGATCCCGCGACACCGCGTTCATGAGGACTGCGCTGAGAACGAACGGCAGGTGACTCACGCCGGCGACAAACGCATCGTGCTCGTCCGGGTCGATGAAGAACGGTTCGGCGCGCGCCGCGGCGATCAAACCCAACACGGTGCGCACCGCCTCTTCGGACGCGGTTACCGAGGGGGATACGCACCAGGTTGCCCCGACAAAGAGGTCTGCGTCGGCGCCCTCGATGCTTTGGGTCTTTCCCGCCATGGGGTGAGTGCCAATGAAGTGGACTTCGCGAGGCAAGATCTCCCCCGACCATTTCAGGACCTGTGCCTTGGTCGAGCCGGTATCGGCCACGATGGCGCCGGGCCGGAGATGGGGGGCAATGTCCTGCATGACGGCGCGCATGCTATTCACTGGAGTGGCAAGGATGACGACGTCTGCATCGCGAGCCGCCTTGGACAGATCCCACGCGCCCTTGTCGACAGCGCCAAGCTTTTCCGCGGCGCGTTGGTGATCCAGATTGGGATCGAAGCCGATCACTTCGAGCGGCTTGCGTCCATCGACTTTCCGCTCCTCGGACCAGCGGCGCAGGGCGAGTCCGATCGAACCACCGATCAGCCCCAATCCGACGATCAGCACACGTTGCATGGGCGGCTACTCGCTTTCTTCGAGCGACCGGGAAGGACGAAAACGCCCGTCACGGTTGATAGGGCTCTGTATCGATCTCGCGGATCCAGCCTTCATCGCCGGCTTCGTTACGGAACCTCATCCACCGATCGCCGTCGCTCGGGTTCTCCGTCGGTGCGTCCTCGTTCAGGTACTGAAGCGGGGTACCTGGCGGAAGAGCGATGATAATGGGGTCCGTCGTTGATGGCCCAGAACGAAAATTCACCGATTGACCGGCGCCAATCTGATGCGTAGGCCCGAAGCTGTCAGCCGTCGGCGAATTGGTCGGTGCCGCCGCTGGTGGGGGCTGGGTCGGTTCGGGTTGCGCCGCGATTTCCTGTTCTTCGGCGGCCGGTTGTTGACCGGCCGGTTCGGCCGTTGATTGAACCTGGGCGGCCGGCGCAACGACGGGGATCAGATCCGAGAATGGTCGCGAGAGCCAGGCGAAGAGCCCGGCCGCCCCGAAAATGCAGATTGCGATAGCGAGAACCATCGTGATGCCGACCATGAGGCCGGCGCGACGTGATTGCTGCCTGAGTCGCGTGCTGAGTCCAGAGTCGGTCATACCAAGGTGTACCCGACCGACGGTGGCGCAGGTACGGGACCATCATCCATTAACGCGGACGCGAGTGTAGCATGTGCCGCTGGACGCCTCTCTTTCCCCCTGCAGGTTGCTGTCCGATCGCGGTTGAGCGGCAATTAGTACCATCTGAGGCCATGTCACCAGAGAGAGGCGTCTTGTGCTTGTGCGCGCGGGCCGCTACTCTCCATGATTGATGAGAACCATTACCGTCGGTCGCGTCCACGACATCGACATCCGATTGCACCCGACCTTCGCCCTCGTTTTCTTGTGGGTGCTGATCGACTGGCGCCGTATCGGGGCTGGGGTCGGCATGCCGGCCATCATTTTCACCCTCATTCTGGTCATCCTTATCTTCGCGTGTGTTCTCTTGCATGAGTTTGGCCACGCGTTCATGGCTCGCCAGCACGGCGTTCGTGTCCACGATGTATCGCTCTCGGCTGTCGGCGGAGTCGCACGCATGGAGCAACTCCCTGCGGAGCCGCGTGCCGAGGTGCTCATCGCAATGGCCGGCCCGGCGGCCAATTTCGCACTGGTCGTCGCTCTGGCGCCGGTCGTACTTCTGATCGGAGTCATCAGCGGCTTTTCGTCTGTCGAAGACTATGCCTCGACGGTTTTCCACCCATCGCTTGCTGGCCTAGCCACGACCTTACTCTACGCAAACGTGCTGATCATCGTCTTCAATCTCATGCCGGCCTTCCCGATGGATGGCGGCCGGGTCTTTCGTGCGGGGCTGACCACAATATTTGGACGCGAAGCTGGAACTCGCGTTGCGGTACTCGTGGGCGAGGCGTTTGCCGGCCTCCTTCTCCTTTTCAGCCTCTTCGTCGCGCAGAGCGTAATTCTCGTCCTACTCTCAGCGTTCGTCATGATCGTGGCCTACGCCGAAGATCGCGCCGTCCGTGTAGAAAGCGCGATGCGTCGCATGCGCGTCGGGCAGTTTGCTCTCTGGGATATGGGTGGGATTGCTCCCGAGCAACCGCTTGCCAGTGCCCTCAGGGGCGGGTTGCGGGATATCGCGGTAACCAAAGACGGCCGGGTAGTCGGAATGCTGTGGCGGAATCAGTTGCTCACGGAACTGAGCAAATCCCCAAACGGGCGAACGGTTGCGGAGGCGATGGAACGGAATCCGGTCACCGTGGACGCCGATATGCCGCTTCACGATGTCCAGCGGCTCATGGACGAGGAGAACCGGTGGGCTGTTCCGGTCCTGGAAGCCGGAATGTACCGCGGCATCTTTACCGGAGATCGTTTCCTTCACATCTATCGCCAGCTCTCTCCAGATCCGGCGCGATCAATGCGGGAGCTGCTGGATCGCCGCCCGCTTGCTCGACTGCGGGCCTAACATACGCGGATGCACCGCGCACTCGAATCCCGCGGGTTGCCTTGATTGGATCCGTGCGGGGCAGTACGATCACCACCTTACGGGCCACCCTCCCTTTGTGCATACACAGGCACACGCAGGACGGCCATGAAAGTATCTTCTCGAGGCGAATATGGCGTCCGGGCAATGGTCGCCCTGGCCAAGAACTACGGCCATGGCCCGATGTCGATCGCGGCCGTCTCCAAAGCGTCTTCGGTCCCGATGCCGTATCTGGAGCAACTGATCGGACCATTGCGCCGTGCCGGTCTGGTGCAGAGCACACGCGGCGCCCGCGGTGGATATCAGCTCACGCGCGATCCGTACGAGGTCCGAGTGGGAGAAGTCTATCGGGTCATGGAGGGCCCGGTTGCCCCCATGGAGTGTGTCTCAGAGGATCTTTCGGAACAAACTTGCCCGTTGATTCCAGGGTGCGAGACACGACCGGTATGGCTTCAGATGCGTGACGCCATTGTCAAAACGTTGGACTCGACGACTCTTGGCGATTTGATCAGTCAGTCGCCAAGAGCCGCCGCTAGCCAACAGGGCATCAGTAATAAGCAGTCGACTGCTCTCGGTTAGTCCAGGTCTAGATCCCGATCCGGCCCGCAACGGAATGGCATGTGGCGCCCGGGTCTCAACGAGCGCATCGCAGAATCCGGCGAAATTCCATGGACGACTTCATCTATCTCGATCACGCGGCGACCACCCCGCTCGACTCCGAGGTCCTGGCCGGGATGCTCCCGTACTTCACGGAGCGATACGGAAACCCCTCGAGCATCTATCGGCTCGGCCAGGAGTCACGCGCCGCGATCGATCAGGCCCGTAGCGCCTGTGCTCGCGTCCTGGGGTGCGATTCAGGGGAGATCATTTTCACCAGCGGGGCCACCGAGAGTGATAACCTCGCCTTGCGGTGTGTCGTCTGGGCAGCCAAGCTTGCTCTCCTCGAAAGTGACACACGACCGCACATAGTCACCACGTCCATCGAACACCACGCCGTGCTGCACACTGCGCATGCACTGGAGCGCGAGGGGTTCGCCGCGACGTATGTGGCACCGGATAGCCGTGGTCTCATTGATCCCGGGGCCGTCGCCGCCGCCGTGCGCCCAGAGACGTGCTTGATCTCGGTCATGTATGCGAACAACGAGTCAGGAGCGATCCAGCCAGTCCAGGAGATTTCCGCGGTTGCTCGCGACCGCGGTATCCCGCTCCATACCGATGCAGTGCAAGCAGCGGGCACGCTGCCGCTGAACGTCGATTATCTCGGCGTCGACTTACTGTCGCTCTCGGCTCACAAGTTCTACGGACCGAAGGGAGTCGGCCTGCTCTACGCACGTCGTGGTACGTCTCTCGAATTTCAGCAGAGAGGTGGTGGTCAGGAGCAGGGTCGGCGCGGCGGAACGGAGAATGTGCCGGGTGTTGTCGGGCTCGGCTTGGCCCTGGAGCGTGCAGACGGGTGGCGGACTGCCTACGCCGATCGTTGTGCGCGGTTGCGGGACCGGCTCGCTGACGGTCTCTTTGCGGCGATCCCCGAGGCTTCGCTCAATGGCCCGTCCAAGCCCTGGCTCCGACTCCCGAACAATCTCAATCTGACCATTCCCGGCATTCAAGGTGAGACGCTGCTTCTCAGCCTGGACGTTCTCGGAGTTGCGGCCTCTGCCGGATCGGCATGCACGACCGGAAATACCGAGCCGAGCCACGTCCTTCGGGCAATGGGGATGTCGGCTGACGACTGCCAGTCAGCCCTACGGTTCACGGTTGGCCGGTCGAACACTGAAGGACAAATCGACGACGCCATCGAAGCGGTGGTGTCATCGGTTAGCCGAGCGCGCGCACTTGCCGGAATCGTCGCGGTCTAGCTTGGTTCGGCGGGGTCAGAAGCGCCGGGAGTCTCACCGGGCGCAGATCCCCGAAACTGCTCGAATGCCCGCTGGGACCCGTCGGCCACTATCTCGGCAAGCGGCGGCAGATCGGCAAGGGACCGCAACCCGAACTGCCTGAGAAACTCGAGCGAGGTCACGTACTGGTGCGGGTTGCCGACCGTGGGGAGCCTCCCGGCGACTTCGATCAGACCGCGGGCGTACAGCGTGGCAAGGACCCCGGAACAATCAACGCCCCGTAGCGCTTCAATCTCGGCCCTCGTTACCGGTTGCCGATACGCGATTAGCGCCAGCGTCTCGAGCGCTGCCCCAGAGAGCCGTGCCTCTCGGTCTAGGCCGAGGAACCGGCGCACATATGATGCGAATCGGGGGGCAGAGGAGATGTGCGCCGTACCCCGGTGCCGAATGACAACCCAGCCGCGCGAGGGATTGTCGTTCAGCGTGGAGAGCGCATCTTCGACCGCGGAAACCGTAACACCAGCCGCCGCGGCGAGGTCACGAAGATCTGCTGGCTCGGGAGACACAAGCAGCAACGCTTCGAGCAGCGCGGGCAGCTCGCCATGATCGATGCCGACC
>JAICRA010000072.1 GCA_025937615.1 Thermomicrobiales bacterium
ATGCAAGGCAGGTAATTCTGCTCGGCTACTTCCTGCGCCCGCAGATGTTTCTTGACGGTCATGGGGTAGTAGGTGCCGCCCTTTACGGTGGCGTCGTTGGCGACGACCATCACCTCGCGTCCGGAGACGCGCCCGACCCCCGTGACTATCCCAGCAGCTGGAACGTTTCCGTCATACATACCAAATGCCGCCAGGGGCGAGAGCTCCAGAAAGGCCGTGCCTGGGTCGAGGAGGCGTTCGATCCTCTCGCGTACCGGCAGCTTTCCACGCTCTCTATGCCGCCTCTGCGCCTTCTCCCCTCCACCGCGCCTGGCCTCGGCGGAGTGCTTGCGCAGATCGTCCACGAGCGCCGAGAAGGCTTCGGTGTTCTTCTCAAAGGTCTCGCTCTTCGTATCCACGAGGGTTCCTAGCCTGCTCATCCCTCCCCGTTCGGGTGGCTCGCCCTTCTGGAGCATGTTAGCTACAGCTCCCTGCCTGCGCCACAGTACGCGTCTAAGGGCGACGCTGCAACGAGGTGTTCCCGCGTCGAATAGAATGGTGATGAATGACCCTGTTTACACCCGAAGAGCGAGAAGAGATTGCCGAGCGAGTATCCCACCTGCTTGGCAACGATGACCGCATTGAAGGTGTCGTCATCGTAGGCTCGCTTGCGGGCCAGAGCGACCGCTGGTCCGACGTCGACATCGAAGTGATCGTCGCCGACGACGAAGCATTGCCTTTGGTTACTGCCGACTGGGTGGGGAACCTGTACGAACTCTTGCCCGTCGTGCACCACTTCGAGACGGCGTTCGGAGATACGCTCGTGCGCGGCTTCCTGCTCGAGAACCTGCTAGAAGTGGATCTAGCCTTCGATCAAGCCGGGTCGTTTTCTATCTGGAGCCCGGCGAGAGTAATGTTAGATCGCACGGGACGCGTTGCGGATGTCGCCAACGCACATGCCCAAGATGATCCCTACGCACCGGATCTGGCAGGCGAAGCAGGCTTTGCATGGCACGATGTACTGCACGCCTGCACCGCCGTACGGCGCGGCCGTCCCTGGCAGGGTCTTTGGTACATGGAGCATGTCCGAAACCGTACCTTGAAGCTTGCACAAGAGCGGCGCGGCTTCTATGCAGACTACTTCGATTACGTGGACGACCTGCCGGTCGAAGAGCTTACGCCACTGGAGGATACACTCGTCGTCTCCCTTGCTCCTGAGTCGCTGCTCGATGCCATCGACGTTGCCGCACGAACCTACCTTGCCGAACTTCGTCACGGCGAGCCAGCTCTGGCGGACCGGCTGGAAGGGCCGCTCCTGGAGTTCGTTCGGCTTCGCGAATCGTAGACCGATCAGCGATGAATACGGCGATTTTGCCCGCCAACGTCGTTGCAGCTACCGACTAACCAGCCCTAATATCCAGTACCCCAGAACCGGAGGCGCGAATTTAAACAGGCTGGCAAGCTAAGGGTCTTGACCAAATTCGCGCCCGGTATAGAACTAGTATAGAATTATAGATAGGTGGGTGCTTGAGTTGCCTGTTTCTCAGGGCGGCGTATTCGAGGGCTCGGCATAATGGATATGAGAGGAGTTCGAGTCGATGAACATAGAGCGTACTGAAAACCCGACTCTGCTTGCAGAGCCTGTCGGGCAGGAAGAGGGAGGTGGCGCGCCTTCTTGCTGCAACTGCTGCAATTCCCACGGTACTCCTGAAGAACCTAAGATGGCAGTGCGGGCCTTAGAGGAGGCGCTCGCAGCGGCTCGCCAAGGGTAAGTGGAGCAATCCTGACGGTAAGAGATTCGTAGGCAACATAATTACCTGGTAACAGGTAGATACGCCGTCCTGAGAGGACTGTTGATTTATTTGGGGGGCCTGCCTGATGGACAGAGACGCTCAGCTCAACGGTGACACTCGTCTGAGCATTTCGGAAGGCCTTGACCTCGTTCTCATTAGCGATAATGAGGTGCTAGTACAGTTTGGCAACCGCTCTTATCCTTCAGAGCTGCTTCGGGATACTGATCTGACAGGCACCCTCGGAAGGCTCATTGGCCGGCTCCTTCAAGGGCCGGTGAACATCAGAGACTTGCTCACAGGGTTACGGGCTGAAGAGCAGGCTGAGGCTCGGATCCTGATCGATGACCTACTCCAGCGCGGCATACTCGCCGAAGTCTCAAAAAGCCCCGTTGAGCAATACATTAGTTACGCCTTTACTGGCGAATCAAGGCTAGCGGAGTGCACCGTTAGTCTCCTTGGTGCTGGCCCGATCGGCGTACGGCTGGCTCACAGTCTTTTACAGCACGGCATCGGCCGAGTCACACTGCTCGATGATCGTAGGGTGAATGACCTTTGGTACACATTCCTGTCTCTGGGAGCGGACGGCGACCACTCTGATGGTGGCCTTGCACACCAGGTCCTGCACGATCGGTTGCTTGCGGCCGGGAACAGTAGTGTCGAGGCCCTAGATGCGAGGTTGGATGCAGCCGGTGTAGAGAAAGCAGTGAGCAGGTCCGATGTCACTGTTGTCGCTTTGGAGCAACCAAATCTACGCCTAGCCCACCTCGTCAACCGCTTCTGCATCCGCGATCGCAAACCATGGCTGCAAACGATCATCGACGGCAACTTTGGGCACGTGGGGCCATTGTTTATTCCAGTCCACACCGCCTGCTACAACGACTACAGAACGCTCGCAGACGCGGCTACCCCTAAGCCCGGGAACCCCGAGATGGCCCGCAAATATCATCAACATAGCTTGAAGCGCGAGTCGGCCTCATTTTTCCCCGGGCTGCCCGCCTATGCGGAGATCCTGGCTGGATACGCCTCTTTAGCCCTTGTCCACTTTCTACTACGCAATAGCAGCTTTGCCCTCGGGCGCGTGGTGACAATCAACTTTGACCGTATGCTGATCGAGGTGGAAGATGTTCTCAAACTGCCCCGCTGTCCGGTGTGCGGTGGAGAGGGAAGCGCTTACCAGCCGCCATTCTCAGCGGAGATCGTGACTCGTTCTTCAACGATCAATGCAAATTACTAGACAGAGTCGTACGCAGGACACCCTAAGATGCGGCTCGTAACTACTTATCTGAATGAGCGTATCGAGCTACTTGACGGCGTCTATGGGGATGACCGCGCCGATCAGTTAAGCGCGTTGTTGCGGATTTACAATCGTGTGCTCGGTCCGGTGACCTCAGTCAATTTAGTCCGTCCTGATTTGCTCGACTTGTCGCTTTACAGTGCGTACTGTCACCATGTACCTATGGAATCCCTGATGCGCGATTTGATGGTAAAGGCCCATCCCTACTTTCAGTCGGTGCCTGGTGGCGGCAAAGGTGCTACCCAACTCGAGCCGATCCTAAGGGCCTTCGGTGAGCAGACCGAGCGGCTTTTGGCGATTCTTCACTTCACAACATTGTTCGACCGACTTGTATATGCTACCTATGAGGAGCTGGTGAATCAGGGGCGTCGGGCGCTCGGACCGGACGAAATGCCACTTTTCGCTCCTGAGCAGTACGCTGATCCAAAGTTCGATTTCGTCCCATTCCGTCCTGATACTTTCTTGGGCTGGGTCGAGGGGAGCGAGTTGCTTACCGGCGAGCCAGTGCTGGTCCCCGCGCAACTAGTGCTTATGTACTACAAACCATGGCCTGCTGAGCCAATGATCGGATATGCAACAACCGCTGGTCTCGCATTTCACACTTCTCGACGCCAGGCGATTCTTCATGGTCTTTATGAGGTTATCGAACGTGATGGCGTCAACGTGCAGTGGTACTCTAAGCTCCCACCACCACACGTAGACGTGAACCTGAGTGACTTCTTGGAAGCCCATCTGGATGTACGGCAGGCGCGTATGTCTACCCCGTACATCCAAGGAGTCCAGGTCTTTCTCACGAGTCTTGATACACCAATACCGGTGCTCACTGTCGTCACAGTGGATCAGTCTCGGCGTGTGCGAGCTTTTCTGGGCGGAACCGGTGCATCGAGCCAACGAGAGCGCGCTCTTGAACAAGCCTTACTTGAAGTTGGCCAGAGCCAGACCGCGTTAAGGTTCGAAAATCCTTTTGGTCGTAGGTGGCCCATCTACGCGGACAGTGACTTGTCAGAAGTGGTCGAATTCTTCGACGCTCCGCTGTACTACGGCCACGCAAAGAACCTTCCTCGAACGTTTTGGTACACCGCCAGCGACCAAGTGGTGCCGTGGGAAACCGTTCCAACCTTTAACTTCAGCAATGAGGCAGAAGAGTTCGAGACGACGATGAGCTGGCTACGCGGAAGCAGCATAAGGCCTATCGTGCTGGACTTTGACGATGCTTGCTGGTCGGATGCATCGATCATCAAGGTATTTGTGCCACAATTGACCCAGGCTTGTCCGCCTTCCAATCCTTTCTTGGGCCACCCCCGCTTCTACGAATTGCCACAGCACCTCGGTATGGCTGATCGAATTCTTAGGTTCAGTGACCTCAACCCTGATCCTATTCCATTCGCCTAAACACTTGAGGAGACCATGGATGGAGGAAGGCAATATGGCGAGAAAGCGACCGATACTCAAGCGGAGAACTGAGACTCCGCTAAGGCCTCAACAACTCTTTGACCAGATGCTCACCGCGCCGCTGCATTGGCCCTGGAAGACGGTGCGTCTGGAGCGGAACAGCGCACTAGACTATCGCCAGCGGTCGATGTCGGCGCGTATCTCGGTTGCAGAGTTATACCACGAGAACAGCAAGCTCTTCCCACAGATGCTGCCGGAACTCACAGTGTCACTCACGCAAGCCGACGAGTTCCGCCGGGAGTTCTTACAACGCCGCGCCTTCGTAGTCCAAGCAAGCGGTACCATGGACCTGGAACTCGACCAACGTTGGCGCGACCTGCTGACCAGTGTAGCGGAAGCAACCGAATTCGTCCTCTTCTACGCGGTAGAACTGCGCCTTGTGGTCGGCGAGTTACTTGCAACCCACGAGCCTGTTTCAGACACGCTTCAGATCGTCAAGCAGCTCTCTACCGGTGACCTTGATATGCTGAGACAGGCACTACGGTTGATGGACAACTCGGAGGGGCCATTCCCTAGTGGTCCTTTGCTCTTGATTCTGGGTTCCTTTGCTCGAAATGACGTGTTGTTTGGCCCACGGGGCTATCGTCGAACCCTCTTGGAGGCCGGTCGCTTGGCACAGGAGGTAGTGCGTCAGATCGAGCGGCTCGGCTTAGAGGCGCGGCCGCTTTACGAGTTCATAGATCGTGATGTGGATGCTGTGATCGAGGCTGATGGTATTGAGCAGAGCACTCTCATGGCATTCGAACTCGGAGGAGTCCACAATGTCGACTAAGGATGAACTTCATCGGCTGGTCAACGTGCTTTCGGAGTACGAATGCAAACACCTCCTGAACGCTGTACAGGACATTGCCGAAGGCGAACGGTTCTGGGAAGGCGATTTCGGCCATCTCTACAATGAGTACGTCAAGCTCCGGTACATCAATACCAGACGTGCACTCCCGCCCGGTCTGTCTGTGGAGGATGATGCCTTTGTTCCGATCCCCATCGTCAAGTCCTACACTGATGCAGAGTGTCTACAATTACCTACCCCTAATCGCCTTAGTGCATCACTCACTGAGACTATAACGGGACGGCGCTCGCGGCGCGATTACAGTGGCACCTCAATATCTCTTGGTCAGGTCTCGACCCTGCTGCAATACGCCTGTGGCGTCACGGATTTCGTTCCTGCCTATAAGTATGCCCGCCTACCATTGCGCACCTTTCCCTCCCACGGAGGATTACAGGCGCCTGAGGTCTATCTATCTGTCCAGGCTGTCGACGGCTTGCCTACCGGCATTTACCACTATCGCGCGATCGAACATGCCCTGGAGCCTCTCACCTCTGGTAATCATAGCCAGAGGCTTTGTACTCTGGCATTCGACGAGAGTTACGTCGAATGCTCAGCAGTGGTTTTCTTGATCACTGGGTACTACGAGCGCCTGCGCTGGAAGTACGGTGAGCGGGCCTACCGTTTTATGTGCATCGACGCTGGTTTCCTCGGTGAAAACCTCTATCTGGTAGCCGAGGCCCTTGGCCTTGGTGCTTGCGCCATCTCGGGCTTTGCGCAAGACGGGGTGGAAGAGCTTTTGGGCATCGATGGCAAGGAGGAGATAGCTTTGATGCTCCTGACTGTTGGCGTGCGCCAAGATGTCGAGAAAGTTAGCACCGAAGTCGAGCATCTAGAATGATGTTCGGGGAAGGTTGTCGAACGTACACGATACAAGGGGAGATCTTTTCGTATCTGCGCAAGTCCGAAAACACAATACGGTCTGAGCTGTGGTTTCGTGGTGTGCTGGATGGTGGACTAAGAGAGGTACGCTTCGAACGGGTGAGTCCGAACGTCGGGTAGCACAATTCTCGAAAGCCGCCTTCGGTGGAATGAACATTTTGGGAGACAGGACCCTGTATGTTATCGAATTCCCCATCATCCCATTTCGAGCACGATGAGCAGGTCTCCCGCCTCGACGTTAGTGCCCGAGGCGACGGCCAGCCGATCGACGGTCCCGTCCGCCTGGGCCCTGATGGCCGACTCCATCTTCATCGCCTCGATGCTCCCGATCTGCTGCCCGCCAACGATCTTTTCGCCTTCGCCGACCGTGAGCGTCACCACCCCGGTCATCGGCGCGGCTACGTGTCCGTCTTCCCCGGGAACAGCCTTCTCGCGGACCGGGACTTCGGGTTGCAGCGAACGGTCCTGGGCATCTATTGGCCGGGGCTGGCCGTTTAGCGTAACCAGCAGGGTTCTTATGCCACGCCCGTCGGCCTCCGTTATGGCTTCGAGGCGTACGTACAACCGGACGCCTGGCCCCAGGTCCACCGCCAACTCCTCGCCGGGCTCCAGACCGTAAAGAAACGCCCGGGTCGGGACCACCGACACGTCGCCGTAGCGTTCCCTGACCGCGGCCTGCTCCTTTGCGGGTCCTGGCAACATCAGGCGGTTCAGCGCCGGCCTGCGGTCCTCACCACCCAGGGCCGCCCTATCTTCGGCGGAGAGATCATCTTGGTCGGGTGACTCGTCGCGGCCGGCGAGCGCCAGGGAACGGAACGGCTCGGGCCATCCCCCTGGCGGCACGCCCAACTCTCCGCGCAGGAACCCTAGGACGCTATCGGGCAGGTCATGGGAGGCGGGATCTGACGCGAAATCAGCCAGGAAGATGTTCGCGGAGATCAGGTACAGGGCCAGGTCCCCGACGACCTTGCTGGTTGGCGTCACCTTCACGAGGCGGCCGAGCAACTTATCGCAGA
>JAICRA010000239.1 GCA_025937615.1 Thermomicrobiales bacterium
GAACGCCGCTGGTCGTCCACGATCTTCCCGACTTCCGCTCACGCGCAAGACGCGGACATGGCGACCGATGAGTTTGCCTCCTTCCTGGAAGCGGCCTGCATGCTCGACCGTCCCGATCCAGTCGCCGCCTGGCGCGAGCTCTCTGCACAGCAAGCGCGCATGATCGCCTGGCTCGAACAGCGCGGCGAGATCCACATCACCGCGCCTGGTACCGACCTGCGCCTCAGTGTTGCGGGTCGTTCCTGGGTCAACTCCGACGGCAAGCGCAACTTCCCATCGGGCGAGGTGTTCACTGGACCGGTCGAGGATTCAGCCGAGGGCCACGTCCATTTCTCCTACCCCGTGGTGACACAGGGGCGGGAGGTGTCCGATGTCCGGCTGCGGTTTGCCGCCGGCCTCGTCGTCGACGCCAGCGCGTCCAAGAACGAGCCCTTCTTGATCGAGACACTCGATACCGACCCGGGAGCGCGCCGCATCGGCGAGTTCGCGTTCGGAACCAATGACGGGATTACACGATGGACAAAGAACATCCTGCTCGACGAGAAGATCGGTGGCACGGTCCACATGGCGCTCGGGCTTGGTTATCCCGAGACTGGCAGCCAGAATACGTCCGCCATCCATTGGGACATGATCTGCGATCTGCGCCAGGATGGTGAGGCGACGGCCGATGGTGACGTCGTCCTACAGGAAGGTGAATACCGGATCTGAATCGCGTCGTGCCAGAGAGCGGCTGGATCGAAGGGAGGTTCCGTGACAGAACAGGTGGACGGCTTGATCACTGTTGGGGACACGGCGAAACTCCTGGGTCGCTCGACGGAGCAGGTCCGCCGCTACCTGCGGGAAGGAGAACTGCCCGGTCGCCGGCTAGGCGGTCAGTGGTTCATCGACCGCACCGACGCCGAGGCGTTCATGCAACGGCGGCGAGAGGGATCCGAGTTCGAGCGCCGCCTGGCATTCAGCGACCCTGATCCCCTCCGCGATGTGATTGCGATCGGCGGTAGCGGCGGTGGCGATATCGCGGCTGGGAGAACCGCCTACCTCCGATCGCGTGCGAGAGACAGTCTCGGGTGATGGCCGACCAATCCCAGGCTTCAGACCTTGCAAATGGTGAAGTCCTGCGGGAAGTCACGTTCGTGGACGCGTCGGCGCTCGTCGCTCTCGCGGACCGGGACGACGCCTCGCATGGCGCCGCCGTGGCCGCCTACCAGGAGCTCGTCGCCAGCGGCTTCCGCCTCTTTACGACAGACCTGGCGCTGGCTTCCGCACACGAACTGATTGCCGCCGCGCTCGGCCACGAGGTTGCCCGCTCCTGGCTCGCGCACTGCAACATCCTCGTCCAGCGCATCGCACCCGCCGATCTGGAAGAGGGACGGCGCGCCATCGAGGAGGGATGGATTGCTCCGCGCGCCACCCTGATGGACACGATTCATCTCGCCGTGCTCGACCGTCTCGGTGTGACCGACGTTTTCGCCGTGGACCGCGCGTTCCTGGCGATGCTCGGGTGATTCCCTCACCCCAACCCCCTCTCCCGTCGGAGACAGGAAAGGGGCTCTCCACGCTGCAGAGCGTTCGCCCTTCTCCCCGCTCCAAGGGGAGAAGGGCTGGGGATGAGAGTCTTCGCAGGGAGAAGGTTGGGGATGAGGGGCATCTTGCCTATAATACCGGCCATCGCGAGCGTTGCTTGGCTTCCGGCTCCCGACCGCCCTCGCGGCGGTCGTGGCGTTCTCGCCATCAACGCGTCAACACGTGATCGACCACAATCCAGAGGAGGAGTACGGTGAACTTGCGCCAGTATGCCGCCGATCGCATCCGCAATGTCGGACTGTTTGGCCACGGCGGTGCGGGGAAGACGTCACTGGCGGAGGCGCTCCTTTTCGACACCCGTGCCACGACGCGCCTGGGTCGAGTCGACGAAGGCAACACCGTCACCGATTACGATCCCGACGAGATCAAGCGGCGTATCTCGGTCAGCGCGGCGCTGGCCCCCGTGGAATGGCGGGACACCAAGGTCAACGTCATCGATGCGCCTGGCTACGCCGATTTCATTGGCGACGTGAAGTCCGCGATGCGAGTGGCCGATGCGGCCATCATCGTCATCGACGCCTCGGCGGGCGTCGAGGTTGGTACCGAGCAGGTCTGGCGGCTTGCCGAAGAGCGCGGTATCCCGCGCCTGCTCTTTATCAACAAGATGGACCGCGAGAACGCCGACTTCGGTCGGGCGCTTGCCTCCGCCCGCGCCGCGTTCGGCAACGCGGTGGCGCCAATCCAGTTCCCGGTTGGCTCCGAGAAGCAGTTCCGGGGCGTTGTCGACCTCCTCACTGAACAAGCCCATTGCTACACCGATGGCACGTCGGGCGAATTTACGTCGGGTCCCATTCCAGACGAGTTGAAAGAGGATGAGGAGCTTTACCGCCGTCAACTCGTCGAATCGATCGCCGAGCAGGACGAAGACCTGATGATGCGGTACCTCGAGGACGAGCCGATCGCCCTGGAAGAGCTCGCCGCCGGACTCAAGAAGTGCATGGCGGACGGCGTCGTGGTCCCGACGCTGGTCGGATCGGCGGCGACGAACCGAGGTGTCGTCCAGCTGCTCGATGCCATCGTCGATCTGTTGCCGTCGGCGGCCGACGTGCAATCGACGGGCGTGCTGAATGGAAGCGAGGTGGACGTTGCACCCGCCGCTGATGGCCCGACCGTTGCCCTCGCCTTCAAGACGATGGCCGATCCCCATGTCGGACGCGTCACCTACTTGCGCGTCTACTCCGGTGCAATCAAATCAAACAGCCATGCCTGGAATGCGACGCGCGGCGAGGATGAGCGGCTCGGACAGCTCTTCTTCGCGCGAGGCAAAGAACACATCAACACCGATGCGATCGGTGCCGGAGACATCGGCGCAGTGGCAAAACTGGGCTCGGTGATGACCGGCGACACCCTCAGCGATCAGAGCAATCCGATCATGCTCGCGGGCGTCGACTTTCCTGGTTCGTCGTACTCGACCTCGGTCCATCCCAAGACCAAGACCGACCTCGACAAGATGGGACCGGCCCTGCAACGGCTGGTTGAGGAAGATCCGACGCTGCGGATCTCCCGTGATCCGAGTAGTGGCGAGACGATCCTGTCCGGCCTCGGCGAGCCGCACGTGAAGATTGCCCTCGATCGAATGTCCCGGCGATTCGGCGTCAACGTCGAGCTTGGCCTCCCGCGCGTGCCCTACCGTGAGACCATCTCGGCCAAGACAATCGCCGAGTACA
>JAICRA010000016.1 GCA_025937615.1 Thermomicrobiales bacterium
CCAGGAGACGGGCTCGGTCACGTTGAGGTGCTGAGCGACCCCACGCTCGCCAATCGCGGCCGCGGCAGCCTCGGCGGCTGGGTAGTCCACGTCGGCGATCATGACCGCGGCGCCGTCGCTGGCGAGGCGTCGGGCGATTGCTTGCCCGATCCCACGAGCCGCTCCGGTCACGATCGCCGTTTGTCCCGCGAACCGCATTTCTCTGTCTCCTCTACGTCATGCGGCGGCGGCACCACCCCCGC
This sequence comes from Thermomicrobiales bacterium, assembly GCA_025937615.1. Next base: position 243 of record JAICRA010000016.1, read on the forward strand.
CGCCGTCGGACTTCAGACCAGCCTCGCGGGCGCCGCATCTGCGTCCTACCTAGCCCACAATCTCACAGACTGGCGTCTCGTGGTGTCCTGCCTCCAGGGACCGACTCAACGACCGTTCAACGGCGCGGAAGTGCGCCAAGCGTTCAGCGAGCGCCTGCTCTTGCATACTGCCGAGGTCCATGGAAGCACTGAGCGACCATTCAACGGTACGGAACTGCGCCAACTGTGCCGCACGCGTCGCCTCCACGGTGTCGGGGGCCGTCGTCTCGTCCTGCACCGTGGCGGCTGCGACGATGTCGGCCAGGACTTGCTCTTGCCCGCTACCGAGGTCGCCAGACTGCAACGCGCGCTCCGCAGCGATCACGCGGTTCGCCTCGACCACTTCGGCGCTGGGGGCTGAGACCATTGCGTGGATCTGGTCTTCCGCGCCGACCGCCAACGGTGTGACCAGCGTGCCAACAAACACGGCGGCGATCCCGAGCAACGACATCCCTGACTGATGGACCGTGCGCATTGTGATCTCCTTTCTCATCGACGGATGGCTGGCGTTCCCAGCACGGCCTCATCATCTGTCCGGCCCGGGCAGACGCCCATGCGCAGCGGTGACATCTCGCTGTCCGTTCTGCCCACGCAGCGCTGACACTCCCCACGCAGCACTGACACATCGGCCCATAGTCGGGTCGGTTCCCTCTGCTACGCTTGCCGCATTCCTCCAGATCGGTCCCTCATCGTTCACGCGGCAGCGGGAAGGACGGCGGTGAGCAAGGCCACAACATCGATCGGTGAGCTCCTCCGCCAGTTCCGGAGCGCGGCGTCCCTGTCGCAAGAGGAGTTGGCCGAGCGTTCCGGCTTGAGCGTGCGGGGCATCAGTGATCTGGAGCGTGGGGCCCGGCAGGCTCCCCGGCTGGAAACGCTGCGGCTGCTCGCTGACGCGCTGGGACTATCCGACAACGACCGCGCGGCGCTGCTGGCCGCGGCGCGGCCGCAGGTGGTGCCGGAGCCCGCAGCTGGCGCTAAATTAGGCACACCGATGTCACTCCCGACGCCGTTGACCCGACTCATCGGTCGGACCACGGAGGTGGCGGCACTGCGGGCCTTGCTCGATGGGGAGCAGGGGCGACTGGTGACGGTGACCGGGGTGGGCGGGACGGGGAAGACGCGCCTCGCGATTGCGGTCGCGGCCGAGCTCGCCACGGTCTACCCGGATGGCGTGAGCTTTGTCGATTTATCTCCGCTTGCGGATCCTGAGCAGGTCGTCCCCGCCATCGGCGTCGCCCTTGGCGTGCACGAGGTCGCCGGGCAGTCCCTCCGCGAGAGTCTCGCCGGGTTCCTAACGGGAAAACGCATCCTCCTCGTCCTGGACAGTTGTGAGCAGGTCCTTGCCGCCGCCCCCGACATTGCCGGCCTGCTGGCCGGGAGTCCGGACGTGGCGATCTTGGCCACGACCCGAGAGCCGCTGCATGTGCGGGGCGAGCGGGTCTTTCCGCTGCTACCGCTTCCGCTCCCGGCTGATCAGTTGCCGCCACTGGGAGACCTGTGCCAAGTTCCTGCCATCGCCCTGTTTCTGAAGCGGGCCGGTGCCATCCAGCCGGACTTTGCGCTCACTGAGCACAACGCAGCGGCGATTGCGGCCATTTGTCGACGGCTTGATGGGTTGCCGCTCGCCATCGAGCTGGCCGCTGTTCGGGTCAATGTCCTACCGCCGGCGGCACTTCTGGCGCGTCTCGAACACCGCCTGACGCTCCTGACCGGCGGCGGAGATCTGCCAGCCCGGCAACGGACGATGCGCGACGCCATTGCCTGGAGTTATGACCTGCTCAATCCCGATGCCCAGGCGCTTTTCCGGCGACTGGCGGTCTTTGCCGGGGGGTTCGCATTGGATGCGGCCGAGACGGTCGTTGATCCCGATATGGGCGTCCCGACCCTTCACGGGATCGTCGCACTGGTCGAACAGAGCTTACTGCGCCAGGTGCCAGGCGTTGCGGACGACCCCCGCTACCTGATGCTGGAGACGGTGCGCGAGTTTGGGTTGGAGCGGCTGGGTGCTGCCGGGGAAGCCGATGACGCGCGGCAACGCCATGCAGAGCATTTCCTGCTCCTGTCCGCGGCATATATCTCCGGCAGTCCCATCCTGATGAACGCGGAGCGCTTGGCGCGCATCAGTGCCGACCAGGACAACATCCGGTTGGCCCTCGCCTGGTTCGACGAGCATGGCGAGAGCGAGGCGCTGTTGCGGTTGAGCGTGATGCTCGATGCGCTCTGGTTCGCACGCGGGCTGTATAGCGAGGGCCTGCAGTGGGCCGAGCGCGCGTTGGCGCGATCGCGTCCGGCGGCGACACCGGCGCGCATCCAAGTCCTGGATGGCGCGGCGATGCTCGCGATTCTTCAGGGAGATTACGCCCGCGCGGCGACCTTCCTCACCGAGAGTCTGGGGCTGGCACGAGAATTGGGTGATCCCTTTCTGGTTGGGGAAGCGCTCGCCTACACGGGATATTTGGCCTATCGCCAGGGGAACTACGGAGAGGCCGATCGCCTCCTCGACGAGGGATTGCGGTCGCTGCGCCAGGTCGAACATAGCGGGCACGGGGCCTTCGCCTTGCTCATCCGGGGTGATACGGACCTCGTGCAGGAGCGCTTCGACCGTGCTGCGCTCTCGTACCGGGAGGCTATTGAGCGCTTTCAGACAGCTGGCTACGCCTGGGGGTTGAGCGATGCTCAAGCGGGGCTGGCTGGCGTCTGCTTCTGCACAGGCGACCTGGCACGGGCCGCGAGCCACTACCGAGAAAGCCTGGAGCGGGCCTGGGAGTTGGGGTTTCCGATGTACGTGGCCAGTGCTCTGCTCGGGCTGGGCGCGGTGGCGGCCACGTGGCAGCAACCAGAGGCCGGCGCCCAGCTGCTTGGCGCGGCCGAAGAGATGATCGACTCCCTGGGGGCGCCCATGTTCCCGCGTGACCAACCCATCCGTGAGCGGGGCCTGGCGGCGCTGCATTCCGCCCTGGGTTCCGAACGACTGCTCGCCCTGCGCGAGGCGGGCCGAAACATGAGCATCCCCCAAGCCGTGGCCGAAGCCGGGGCGGTGGCCCACGCCGTATTGTCCCCTGGCACGAACGAGCATGACTGACCAACATGGCCGTCCAAACATCAACGACGCTGAACGTCTACTCCCATTTTCTGCCGGCGGCAAATGACCGCGCGGCGGCCGCGATGGAGCGTCTCTTAGGATAGAGCGACCTTCATTCGATACCTAGAGCAGGAACGCAACTCGTAGGAACGAGTATGGCCACGCGGGAGGCTCTAGAGCATGCGGTTGCTCGCCAGCTCCTGCGTGGGCTGCGGGAGAGCCTGGCGATAGCCGGCCAGCTCGGGCAGCCTGTTGCGGCCGTCACCGCCGCGCTCCACCAGTGGCAAGCCGAGTGTGACGGCTGTTTCGTGCTCAGTCAACCATATGCCGATGAGGACCGCCTCGTCATCACAGTCGTGAGATGGGAGGCACTCAAGCGCGCTTCCGGGTCCATACACGACCCCGCCGGCGGTCTGGCACGCAAGTCAAACGGCAGCGTCCAGCAAACGACCCTCTGTGCGACTCCTCGCATCAATTACGATGCTCAGAATCCTAAGCCAGGTGAAGTTGCCCTGACGCAGCGAGGGGAGGGGTATGGCCGAGGACATATCGGCGATCATCACGAAGCGGGACCTCATTGCCTCCACCACAAGCGCATGGGATGCCTTGGTGGCCTACGTCGACGGCGTGCCGGACGAGCAGTGGAGCGACCCGAAGGATGCCGCTGGCTGGTCAGTGAAAGATCACGTCTCGCATCTCACGCAGTGGGATCGCGCTGTAATTGCGCTCTTGCGCGACCAGGTGCCCTTGCAGGAAACCCTTGGCATTTCAGCTGCGGCCTGGTCTGCGGGGAGTTACGACCCTATGAACGAAGCGATTCGCCAGCTCGCAGTTAACAACTCGGTCTACAAGGTGAGAGCGGATCGAGACGTCACGTGGACCGATCTGCTGGCACTGCTGAACGAACTCAGCGACGAGCAACTGGCTCGCCCGGCTGGGGAGGTTGGCCTGGTTGTTGGCCAACCAGTGCTCAATCCCTCAGCCCTCTCGGAGTCCGTCTTGCAGGTGCTCGTTGACTGGTGTGGCGGCAGTTATGCAGAGCATCTCCGCTACATCAGGGCCCTCGTCGCGGGGGAGTCAGCCACGCAGCCGCGATAGCCCCTCTGAAGGGAACCTCTTGTCACTTCCTCGGTCAAGAGACCCGGCTGACCGTGATCTCGACGCTGTGCACGCACGAGTTCTCGCCCATGTCCGTCTTGCGGCCCGGGTTGAGGACGTTCACGTTCGCTTCCTGCGGCTCCTGCTTAGGCCAGCGCCCCTTGTGCGACAGCGCTACTCCGGGCGGGACATCATTCGAGAGCCGGACGAGCAGCTTCAGGCTGCCGGTTTCGTTAGAGAGCAGGGCCTCCTCGCCCTCCGCCAAGCCGCGAGCTGCGGCATCCGCCGGGTGTAGCGTTACCGTCGCCGCTCCGGCCCGCTTCGCGAGCTTGGTGACGTTGGCGAAGCTGTCGTTCAAGGTGAAGGTCGAAGCCGGTGATAGCAGACGCAGTTGGCCGTTCGTGGGTCGCGGATCTGCCAGCGGCTGCGGTACCCGGGGATGCCCATCTGCCTCCGCCTGCGCCGAGGCGATCTCGATACGCCCGCTTGCCGTGGCGAAGGACAGATCAGCGAACTGGATGCGCGGTTCGGCCGAGACCGGCACGCTACCGCGCGCGGCAAGCGTCGCGAAATCCTCCACGAGGCTGGAGGCGCGCACGACGGTGTTAATGACCTCGGCGTCCGGCTCGTAGAGCTCTTGCTCGGTGTAGTCCATGGCGCGGGCCAAGCGGCGGAAGATCTCCGGGTTGGGCAGGGCCTCGCCCAACGGCTCCATCGCTTTCACCTGGGCTGAGAGCAGCAGCTGGAAATAGGGCACGAACAGGTCGTCGAACTCCAGGAAGCTGGCTGCCGGCAGCACAACGTCGGCGAAGTCGGCCGTATCGGTCTGGAACAGGTCGATAACAATCGTGAACAGATCGTCGCGACGGAGCGCCTGACGCAGTTGTTGCTGGCGTGGCCCCGAAGCGGCGACGTTCATGTTCCAGCAGAAGAATGCCTGGGAGCGCGTGGGATCCGCCAGGCAGTCCGCCAGGTCCATGTGGCTGATGGGTGGCACGCCGCGACTCAGGTGTGCTGCGGTCAAGTAGGCCTCGTCGATGCCGCGAGCGTTGAACCAGTTCAGGTACAGGAACCCGGCGCCGGGTTTCCCCAGATTGCCGGTCGCCGCGGGTAGGAGCGCGCAGGCCCGCATGACGTTGCCACCGGTAGGCTGGCGCTGCAGCCCCTGGCCGAGCCACAGCAGTGATGGCCCCGAGCCGTAGTGGTGGGCGGCCCGCTCGATCAGCTCGGCCGGCACCCCGGTCGTCGCCTCACCCCAGGCCGGCGTGCAGTCGTCCAGCAACGGATCGAGCTCCTCCCAACCGATGGTGTAACGGGCGACGAATGCCCGGTCGACCAGGCCGTCACGCCGGAGCACGTGGAGCAGCGCGAACGCCAGGGCCGCGTCGCTGCCGGGGAACGGCTGCAGGTGCAGGTCGGAGGCTTTGGCTGTCTCGGTGTGGATCGGGTCGACGACGATTTTGGTGCCGGGGGCAGTGCAAAACCAGTGCTCGAAGGCGTGGGGTGCCGAGGACGCCGGGTTGGCTCCCCAGACGAGGAGGCAGGCAGCGTCGCGGACAGTACGTGGGTCGAAACCCTCGAATGAGGTCCCATAGACGTAGGGCAGGGCGACGTGCCCGGCCAGGTTGCAGATGCTGTCGGGGACGACCTCGGTCGCGCCGAGGCGGTGGAAGAAGCGTAGCGGAAAGAAGTAGCCGAGCAGGGAGAGCGTGCCGCTGTAATGGGCGTTGACGACGGTGTGCGCTCCGCTGTCAGCAACGATCTCCCGCAGGCGGTCGGCGATAGCCGCGAGAGCCTCGTTCCATGACACGGGCGCAAAGTGCCCCGCTCCCTTCGGACCAACGCGCCGCAGCGGGTGGGTCAACCGCACATCGGGATCGAGCCACTCGTTGTTGTAGCCAGTCGAGCACTTGACGCAGAGCGCGCCGCGGCTCATCGGGTGGTTGGGATCCCCCCGCACCTGAGCGATCTTGCCGTCACGGACCCGGACGGCGACGCCGCAGGCGTCGTAGCAGTCGCGTGGGCAGGTGGTGAGGATGACGTTGGTCGTGGCAGCCATGGCGCACCCCAAGTAGTGGACGAGGGCCCAGACAAGGGTGAGGCTAATGTGCTCCTCTGCCTCGCCTCTGTCAATGGGGCTCGGGTGCGTCTCAAAAACGAACCAGTCTGTTGAAAAATTCCTCGACGCCCGTTCTCAAAACCTTTTAGCGCTCGCCGTTGCCATGTTTCGCACGGAAATCTTGCTGAAATCCGGGTATCGAGACGTACTTTGGCCTCGAGTTGTTCACCAGCATGCCTTTTTTCAACAAGCTGGTTCATTATTCGGATCGGAGGCCCGGGGGCGTAGACCCCGGAGCCGTTGGTGTAGCTATTGGTGTAAACAACTTGCGCCGCACCTGGTAAGCACCGTCCGGCCAGCGCATTTTCCGCGTAGTTACGGGAAAAATAAGTGGTACCCTCGGAGGGACTCGAACCCCCAACCTTCTGGTCCGAAGCCAGACGCTCTATCCGTTGAGCTACGAGGGCGTGTGCGACCCGTGCGCCCTGAAGTATACCAGTCTCGTATCGTCTGTTTTGAACCGAGCCGCCGGTGGCGGCGTTGTGTGGGAGACAGCCTGATGGCTCTAAGAGCGCTCCATTTGGGACGAAACGATCCCCGCTCGTGGCGAACCGCGGCGGCCGGGTTCGTGCTGGCGGCTGCGATCGTCGGTCTGGCCATCGTGCTCGGTGGCACGACCGCGCGAATGCTGAACCCGGTCGGAGCGGTGCTCTGGTTGGCCTCAGCGGTGCTGCTGGTGATCTCACTCCCATCTGCCCCACGACCCGTACCGGGATGGATTGCCGCCATCGCCGCCGGTGTCATTCTCGGTGCCGTGGTTCGGCCGAGTGGAATCGTCGAGGTCATCATCTGGTTCGCGCTCGCCGGGGCGGTGGTGGTTCTGGCCGCCAAAGACCGGGTCGGCGCGTGGGCGCTGCTCGTGCCGGCGATCTACTTGCCGGTGCACCTGTTGATCGGAATCGGCCGGGCCATTTTGCACAACGGAGGAGTGCGGACAGATCCGCCACCGACGGCGGCTATCGTGCCGCTGGCTATGCTGCTGGCGGCCGCGGCGGCGGGAGCGCTGGCGGCAACTCTGGTCCGTCGCGTCCGGTGACCGTCGGGTACGGCTCCCGCTGCGCGAGCTACTCGCGACCTCGTAAGGCTCGCTCCACATCGCGACGCGCCTGGCGGTCCGCATCAGCGGTTCGCTTGTCGTAGAGCTTCTTGCCTCGCGCTACGCCGATGTCGAGCTTTGCCAGGCCTTTTCTCAAGTGGAGTCGGAGCGGTACCAGCGTCAACCCCTTCTGCTCGACTGCGGCACGCAGCCGTTCCAGTTCGCGCCGATGGACCAGGAGCTTGCGTGGCCGGTCAGACTCATGATTGGCGCGATTGCCGTGGCTGTAGGGCGCTATGTTCGAGCCAACAAGCCACAACTCGCCGTTCTCGAAGCGCGCGTACGCTTCGGCGATGGTTGCTTTCCCATCGCGGATCGACTTGATCTCGGTGCCGGTCAAGACGATGCCGGCCTCGACCGACTCGAGAATGTGAAAATCGTGGAAGGCACGCCGGTTGCTGGTGACCACGCGGTCCCCCCGGCCACGGTCGTTTCCGGCGATGGTGTTCCCGGCAGAAGTCTTGGTTGCCATTCGCGCACTATAGGAAGCGCCCTGGAGCCCGTCAAACAGACGCATAACGCCTCTGTCAGTACGCCGCGGCTGGCGGGAGGCGACGCTTCGTCGGGAAGGGCAGGATGAACCAGTCGTCGGGACCCGATCTGGATGACCCGTACGCGGAGCTTCCGGAGCTGTACGACCTGGAGCACGCCGGGTTCACCGAGGACATCGAACTCTATCTCCGGCTGGCCGAGGTCGTCGGGGATCCGATCCTCGAGTTGGGGTGTGGTACCGGCCGGGTGCTCGGGCCGCTGGCAGCTGCCGGCAATCGAATCACCGGGATCGATCGCTCTGGACCAATGCTCGACCGCGCGCGCTCAATGCTGCACGCGCATGCCGGTGCGCTCTCAGAGTGCGTAACACTCGTCGGGGGCTCGATGACGGAGGCCGAGCGAGCACCGGGCGGGCCGTTCGGATTAGTGATCATCTCCCTGAACGGGCTAATGCACTTGTCGGCGCTGCCTGAGCAGCGTGCAGCGCTGGCGTCGGCCCGAAGAGCACTCGATCCACGAGGCATGCTCGTCGTCGATCTCATCAATCCGACCCCAGAGCTACTGACGACCCTCGATGGCCGCGTTCGGCACGAAGGATCCTGGCGGAAGCCTGACGGGACCATGGTCGATCGTTTCTCGGCGCGGACGCACGATGCGGCGGAGCAAACGATCGAGACCAAACTCTGGTACGACCTGATAGATCCCTCCGGTCACACCCGGCGCGTGCGCAGCGGATTCCCGATGCGCTACCTCGTCGCATCGGAGATCGCGTTATTGCTCGAGCTTACCGGCTTCGGGGAATGGAAGATCTACGGATCGTATGAGCTCGACCCATATGATGATGGGAGCGATCGCCTGATCGTCACCGCCGAGGTGACGCCGAGCTCGTGAGAGCCCTAGATCCGCGCCGCGCGGTTCAGCAGCAGAAGATCCGCCAGGACGATGGCCAACATCGCCTCGGTCACCGGGACGGCGCGAGGAACGACCGAGGGATCATGGCGGCCCTCGACCAGGATCGTTCGCGGTTCCATGCTGATATCGACCGTTTCCTGTTCGCGCGCCACCGATGAGGTCGGCTTGATCGCCACCCGAACGACGATCTCCTCCCCGGACGAGATACCTCCGAGGGTGCCGCCGGCGCGATTGCTTCGCGTCCGCACACGGCCGTTCTCGGCATAGAACCAGTCATTGTTCTCGGATCCGCGAGACCGGGCCGCCGCAAACCCATCCCCGATCTCGACTCCCTTTGTGGCGGGGATGGAGAGCATCGCCTGCGCGATCAGCGCGTCGAGCCGGTCGAAGGTCGGTTCGCCCAGTCCCGGCGGGACGTTCAGCGCCCGCACCTCGACGACACCGCCAAGACTGTCGTGGCTCTCTTTGACAGCCAGAATGGCGTTGGTCATGGCCTCGGCCGCAATAGGATCGGGGCAGCGAACGAGATTCCGTTCGATCTCGTCGCGATCGAGCGTCTGCATCTCGATACCGCCGATCTCGCGGGTGAAGCCGTAGATCTCGATCCCGACAGAGTCGAGGATCTTGCGGGCGATCGCTCCGGCGGCGACACGCCCCCAGGTCTCCCGCGCTGAGGAGCGACCACCGCCGCGGTGGTCGCGGTGCCCGTACTTGGCCCAGTAGGTGTAGTCGGCGTGGCCCGGGCGGAAGACATCGCGCAGGTTTTCGTATTTAGTCGAATCGACGTCCCGGTTGTAGGTGATCATCGAGATCGGGGCGCCTGTGGTGCGACCTTCGAAGACCCCGGATAGGATTTCGGCACGGTCTTTCTCGCCTCGTGGCGACGTGACCTTGCTTTGTCCGACGCGCCGTCGATCGAGTTGCAGCTGGATATCTGCTTCCGTCAGTGGGATACCGGCCGGCGTCCCCTCAACGACGACGCCGAGCGCCGGTCCGTGCGATTCACCCCAGGTGATCAGCCGAAAGATCCTGCCGAAACTGCTGCCCATGCGTGCGGGGCTTTCCCTTCGTCCGCGCGGCCGACCACGACCGCGTGCTCCTATCCTGCGACGAGTAGGTCAGCGCGGTGATCAGGACGGCACCAGGCGCCGAAGAGTCGGTAGTCGTGGTCGGGAGTTCGCCGGAAGCCGAAGCGCTCGTAGAGCCGCTGCGATCGCCAGTTCGTGCCTTGCGTGCTCAGCCCGACGCGGCGTGCCCCGCGCCGTCTCATGGTGTCGACGGCCAGACCCAGGGTCTCAAGTCCGAGTCCCCGCCCCTGATGCTCCGGAACGACGGCCACCCGGTCGAGGTGCCCCCAATCCGGGAAAAGCGTGATGCCAAAATAGGCGACCGGCTCGCCGTCTGCCTCGACGAGCCAGACTTCCACGCCGGGTGTTTGCAGGTATACGTCGAACTCGGCCCGGCTATTGCGCCACAGCCAAGGGAATGAAGCCTGGTCTATGTCGCAGACCCGGTCGATGTCCTCCTCGTCGAACGCGCTGACGCCGACTAGACGCATGCGCTCGCTGCGCGACCACGGCTCTCTCATGATGCCCATCTCGTAGGTGATGACCTCTTCCAGCATCTCCAATCCGGCGTGCTCGTAGCGGGTGGGGGAGCGTCGGGAGTCGAGTTCGACCGTCAGCACCAGGTCGTCGCCGTGCGCGGCACAGCGCTCGACAGCGGCGCAAAGCAGCTCATCCATGTGGCGGACAGCGACAAGGTCCTCGATGCTCGCGATCTCCGGCCGGTTTCGCCAGGGGCCAATGAGTGCGTATTCGAGTGTCGACGGTACCCAGACCGATCTCCCTGGATGGAG
>JAICRA010000321.1 GCA_025937615.1 Thermomicrobiales bacterium
AAGCGAGAAGAAGGTGCCAGTTGTCGGAGGGCAGATGGCCTGGCAGACCCGGTGTCCAGAGACGGTCAATGTCGCTATGCGGCGCGGTTCATCGAGGTTCGTCACCGTGACGTTGACGAACGTCGTATCAGGGCCAAAGGTGCGATCGATTGCAACCTCTTCGCCGGTGAACAGGTCGTAGACCTGGTCGACTGCCTGCCCGCGCAGTTCGCGGTACATACTCGACAACGCCGACGGCAGCAGACCCAGGACGATGATGACGACGGCCACTGTGGCCCCGAACGCCGCCAGGTACCGGCGCCTGCTGCCAGCCGATTGCGGGCTCTCGCCGTCTGACTCGGCAGGATCATCGTCAGGCGATTGCTGCGCGACATCGTCGGCAGATGTCCGGTCTGCCTCGTTCGGCACTCCACACGCTCCGGTGCCGTGTTGGCTGAATCAGTCAGGAAATCGTAGCGCGATACGGCGGTTCACGGAACAAGCTGCGCCAATGGCAACGGGGTGGCCAAGCGGCCACTCCATGCTCAGGCAGAATTCCCGTTCAACGCCTATGGCGGAGGGCAAGAGTCGTGTCATCCTGAGGAACGAAGGATCTCGTCTGATCTTTCACATACTATCGCGGGGAACGAGATTCTTCGCTGACGCTCAGAATGACACGGTGGCGCCCGATGCGCTACACGTCGAGGTTGACCACCTCGCGCGCGTGGGTCTGGATGAACTTCTTGCGCGGCGGCACGGCCGCGCCCATCAGCATGTCGAATGTCTCGTCCGCCTCGACGCTGTCGTCGACGGTGACCTGCAATAGTGTGCGCGTATTGGGATCCATGGTGGTGTCCCAGAGTTGCTCCGGGTTCATCTCGCCCAGTCCCTTGTAGCGCTGGATCTCAGCTTTTTCGCCGAGCTTCTTCAACGCCGCCTGCAGTTCCTCATCGGTGTAGGCCCACGCTTCCTGCTTGCCGTTGCGGATGCGGTAGAGCGGCGGCTGCGCGATGTAGACGTTCCCGTCCAGGATGAGCTGCTCCAGATGACGGAAGAAAAAGGTCAGCAGCAGCGTGCGGATGTGCGATCCATCGACGTCGGCATCCGTCATGATCACGACGCGATGGTAGCGCAGTTTGGTCGGGTCGAACTGATCGCCGATCCCGGTGCCGAGCGCGGTTAGCAGGGTGCGGATCTCATTGTTCTGCAGCATCTTGTCGAGACGCGCCCGCTCGACGTTGAGGATCTTCCCGCGCAGGGGCAGAATCGCCTGGAATCGCCGGTCTCGTCCCTGCTTGGCCGAACCACCCGCGCTATCGCCCTCGACGATATAGAGCTCCGCTTTGGCCGGATCGCGCTCGGTGCAATCAGCTAGCTTGCCCGGCAGACTGAAGCTGTCCAGCCCACCCTTGCGTTGGACCAGCTCGCGCGCCTTGCGCGCCGCTTCTCGCGCCCGCGAGGCCACGATGCACTTCTCGATGATGCGGCGGGCCGCCTGCGGATTCTCCTCGAGGAAGGCGCCAAACGCCTCGTTGACGACCGATTGCACCGCGCCCGCGACTTCGGCGTTGCCGAGCTTGCCCTTGGTCTGCCCCTCGAACTGCGGCTCGGCGAGCTTGACCGAGACGATCGCCGTGAGTCCCTCCCGCACGTCCTCGCCAGAGAGCGTCTCGTCGGCCTTGAGGAACCCGTTGCGCTTCGCGTAGTCGTTCATCGTCCGCGTCAGCGCCGACTTGAATCCCGACAGATGCGTACCACCGTCAACTGTATTGATGTTGTTGGCGAAGGTGTGGGTCGATTCGCCGTAGGAGTCGTTGTATTGCAGGGCGACTTCCACCAGGCAGGCCGGAACTTCGCGCTGGACGTAGAACGGCCGATCGTGAACCACGGTCCGGTTGCGATTGAGATGGCGCACGAAGGAGACGATGCCTCCCTCGAAGTAGAAGGACATCTCGCGATCGGAGCGCTCGTCGATCAGGGTCAACTTCAGACCGCGGGTCAGGTAGGCGGTCTCGCGGAACCACTGGATGAGCTGGTCGAAGTTGTAATCGAGTCCATCGGTGAAGATCTGCGTGTCGGCCAGGAACGAGGTGGTCGTGCCATGGTCGCCCGGCGCGACCGGGCCGACCGTCTTGACCGGGCCGGTCGGCACACCGCGGCGGTACTCCTGGCGGTAGAGCTTGCCGTTGCGCCGTACCTCGACCCGGCACCACTCCGAGAGGGCATTCACGACCGAGGCGCCCACACCGTGCAGACCACCGGA
>JAICRA010000314.1 GCA_025937615.1 Thermomicrobiales bacterium
CGATCGCGCATGTGCAGGAGCTCCTCGGCGACCACCACCTCCACTGAGCGCGGTCGCGAGTGATCGATGCGCGGCAAGTTGATCAATATGAGATGCTCATTTGAGGCGGGCGCAAACGCATAAGCGCCACCGATCGCGCCGCGCACTCGTCGTCCGAGCCAACGTTCGAATTCCCGCCGCTCGGTCGTGACGCGGAGGCGCTGTGTCGGCAGATCGAGACGCGCGACGTATCGTTCGAGAAACAGGCGCGTTTCCTCGTGATCGACCAGCCAACTCACGACGGCGATCTCCCGGGACGAGCGCCCCTCCGCCACAGCGCCTGAGCACCGGGCATGGGTAACATGTGCGGGGCGAAGTCATCATAGCGCATCTGGCGCGTGTATACGCAGAATTTGGAGCAACTGAAGGCCCGTGTCATCAGCGCTGCAGCGCCCGCACATTCTGATCGTCAGTGATGACCCCGAACTGACGTCGTTTCTCGGCGAGGGACTGGTCTATGCTGGGTTCTGGACCAGTGCTATCGCCAGTGGAGTCCAGGCCCTCGAAGTCTTCCGGCTTCGCTCGTTCGACGTCATGGTCCTGGACGCGGCCCTGGGCGGCATAGGCGCGATCGAGCTGCTGCGGCGATTGCGCGGTCGTTCCGACCGGGCAACGACCGACGAACGGACGGATATTCCAATACTTATTATCGCCGAATCGCGTGACGAACTCGATCCCGAACTCGCCGAACAGGCCGGCGCTGACCGGGTCATCTTGGCGCCGATTGAGCTCGAGCAACTCGCTACCGACCTTACTCACGCCGTAACTACGTGGCGAGCCCTGCACCCGGAGCGCGAATGGGCAGACGAGGCTGCACTTGGCTTGCCGTAGACGCGTGTGGGGGTTGCCAAATTGAACCAGTCGTGGCAACGTGGCATTGTACGGACACTGCCCGCGAACCGCTCGTGACCGTAACCTCCGTGCAACATCGTTCGTCCATGAGCATGGCCGGGGTCGATGTCCGGCACAGATATTGCCATCGGTCTTGCCGGAGTGAATCGTGGCGATGACAAACTCGATTTCATCACTAGCCCTGGTGCTGGCCATCGCAGCGTTATTGGTGGGACCGGACGTCGCTTCCGCCCATCGGGAAGCGCCCGACGGTCCGGGATATTGGATCAATAAGTTCGCGCAAACCGATGACCTGGACTGCGAGGACTTCGCAACGCAGGAAGAAGCACAGGCAGTCCTCGATGAGGATCCGGCAGACCCCAATAATCTCGATCCCAACCAGGATGGCATCGCCTGTGCGCTGCTCCCGTCCGCCGACGACCCAGAAACAGATCCCGGAGACGGTGCCCCGCCGCCGAGCAGGATGCCGGCAACCAGACTCCGGAAGAGCGACGCGCGGCAAGGCGGGCGGCTCGTGAACAGAATCAACAAGGCACCCCAACCGAAGATGAGAGTGCCGCGGTCACATGTGCCGATTTTGCGACTGCCGACGAGGCGCAAGCCGCGTTCGACGCGGACCCGGAGGGGCTGGCTGATCTGGACCCCGACGGCAATGGTCTCGCCTGCGAGGAATTACTGCCGGCCGAACCTACTGCTGAACCAGACGAGACCACTCAGACACGCGAGGAACGCCGGCGCAATCGGCGCAGTCAGGCAGTGGATCCAGCGCCGACAGAAGTCGTTATCGACGAGCCTACGACGGTGCGGATCCAGGAAGACTTCGATTGCGTCGACTTCGAGTTCCAGGAGGAAGCTCAAGTAGTCTATGACGAGGATCCCTCGGATCCGTACAACCTCGATCCAAGTGGTGACGGCGTAGCATGCTCGTCGCTTCCGTCATCGAACCCTCGCGTCGTACAAGTGCCGCGAACGGGGACTGGAATCCCAAGCGGTTTCTCCACCGGATTGCTCGCCGCAGCGAGCCTTTTAGCGGGCCTCGCCGGCACCGGCGCCATACGGCGTCGCAGACTCCGCTAGGGATCTCGGACCGGAAGTCAAGAAGTCGGTATCCGCGCCCTTTTCAGTCTCGTTTCAAGTGCAGTGCCGTGGCTGGTAAACGACAGAAATCAGTTCTCGTGCTCTTGAACTCGGAAGTCGGCCTTGGCGCTAGTCGACCGGTTCGACCGATACCGGAGTGCCAAGCGCCACGTCGATTGCCCGGTCCAGTTGAAGATCAGCGGCGGGGTCAGGTCGGTTCGCCACGGCGACGTCCGGCGTCAATCCCTCGTCCGGTATCGGGTGCCGATCGGGGGTGAGCCAACGGGCAAATGTAACGCGAGCCGAAGACCCGTCCTCGAAATCGTGAACTCGCTGGACGAGTCCCTTTC
>JAICRA010000042.1 GCA_025937615.1 Thermomicrobiales bacterium
ACCTGCGCGCCGTCCGCGATGAGGATCACCTCGTCATCCTGCGCCCGCACGGTCTGTGCGACGTGACCCGCAGGGATCGCGGCCGCCAGGGCGCCCGCGGCGAGCTTTGCCGTCCAGCCCACGACCGCACGCCGGGACGCCGTCGATGCTACGGGGCTCGGCCCGTCGTGGCTCTGTCCATGTTGAACCATTGTCGTTCCTCTTCCTGAACTCGCGGGGCGAAGTGCGCGGACTCCCGACGCTGCCCGATATGATGAAATGAGCATAAACCGTTCCACCCGCTCAACTCGCGGAGCGAGGGGCGGTTCCTGCTCCTCGTCACGGCACCGGGCGAGGACGAGCAAACTCAAGAGCGCCGGCTGGTGACTATCACCAGCCGGCGCTCTTCGGCTTCAGACGTGAGTCGGGGCGGCCGATCCGGCCGCCCCGCTCTTAGTCCATGTACTCTCAGCTGGCTCTTGCTAGCAGGTTAGTCCTCGCGCCGTCCGCGTAGGGCCACTGAGCCAAGCGCCGCGGCGGCAGAGGCGGCCGCGAAGACCGAGGAGAGTCCGGCCACTCCCGCCATGCCAATCCCGGTTTCCGGCAACTCCGCAATCTCCGGAGCCTCGGGCGCCGGAGCCTCTTCCTTGGGCGGCGCCTCTTTCTTCGGTGGAGCCGGCTTCTTCTCCTCGTCGACCTTGCACCGATTCTCGACGACCTTGCGAACCGGTTGGTCGTTGTCCTTGTTGTTCTTAGCCTCGGTGGAGGTGAGCCAGGTCTCGGTCGCAGCACCCTCGTCTGGGTGCGCGACGGCGAGCGCCGCGGCGCCCTCGGCGAGTGCCCCGTCTTCGCAGTCAGCGACAGCCCGCGCGGCGGCGGCGATCGTCTCCGCGTGACCTGGGGACGCATGTGCTTCGGCGACAGCTGAGACCGCGGAAGCGTTACCAGGGCTGACCGTCAGTGTCGAGCCACCGGCGGTGAGCACGATCGTGTCGTCGTCTTGAGCCGCGACGGGCTGGGCCAGGCCCGTGCCCAGGAGCGTGACGGTCAGGGCCGCACCGCAGGCGATCTTGGTCCAGCCGACCAGAGCACGGCGGGTGGTCACGGGCCCCCGCCCACGCTGGCCGATCCGCATCTCTTGCATCATGGTTCCCCCCTTTTGGTGAGCGCGGGGTGAGCAGCCCACGCAGCCTATCCCCGGTCGCTGCCTTCCAGCATGATTCGTTCCAATAGTACACGATGACCCGGATGGTCTCGCGCGTTCTGAAACGACCATCAGCATGCATTGAAACGCTTGAGCGCTCAGACTGTTTCGCAGAAGCATAGACAATAGTCCCGATTCACGAAATTGATGCGAGGCTGGCCTCTCGCGCTTCTGCCTCCTCGATATCGTCCAGGTGAAGCGATCGCGACTCAACACGTGACAATGCCATCTCGAGGAAGGCGTCAACCGGCATCGCGCCGAGGTCCCGGCCATTGCGTAGACGGACCGCGACCGCGTCCTCGGCCGCCTCTCTCTTCCCGATCACGAGCATGTACGGGATCTTCTGCAGCTGCGCTTCCCGGATCTTCGCCTGCATGCGATCACGCCGATCGTTGACTTCGATACGAAGACCCGCTTCCGTGAGACGCCTGGCCACGTCGCGCGCGTAGTCTATCTGCTCGTCGGTGATCGGGATGATCGCTGCCTGCACGGGAGCGAGCCAGAGTGGGAACGCCCCGGCGTAGTGCTCGACCAATCCACCGACAAAACGCTCCATCGAGCCGAGAAGGGTGCGGTGAATCATGGCAACCCGGTGCCGCTCGCCGTCCTCACCGATGTAATTGACGTCGAAACGCTCCGGGAGATTGAAGTCGACCTGGATGGTCGGACCTGTCCACTCCCGACCCAGGGCGTCGACCCACTTGATGTCGATCTTGGGTCCGTAGAACGCCCCGCCGCCCTCGTCGATCTTGTACGACAGACCGCGAATCTCCATCGCGCGTCGGAGATCCTCGGTCGCCGTTTCCCAGACCTCCTCGTCGCCGATCGATTTCTCGGGTCGCGTCGCGAGATACGACTGGAACTCGTAGCCAAAGACGTCGGCCATGTGCATGGCCAGGTCGATCACTCCTCCCGCTTCGGCGACGACCTGCTCCGGCGTGCAGAAAATGTGGGAATCGTCCTGGGTAAAGCCGCGCACGCGCAGCATCCCGTGCAGGGTCCCGGACCGCTCATAGCGGTAGACGGTACCCAGCTCGGCCAACCGGATAGGTAGATCCCGGTAGGAATGGACCCGGTTCTTGTAAATCATGATGTGACCGGGGCAGTTCATCGGTTTGAGGTAGTAGTCGACCTCCTCGATGCTCATCGGCGAGTACATGTTCTCCCGATACGTCTCCAGGTGGCCGGAGGTGCGGTAGATCTTTTCCGATGCAATGTGGGGCGTGTAGACGAGATCGTAGCCGCGAGCGAGCTGTTCTTTCTGCTCGAATTGCTCGACCAGATAGCGGACCATCGCCCCCTTTGGATGCCAGAGGATGAGACCGGGGCCGATCTCCTCGTTGACCGAGAAGAGATCGAGCTCGCGCCCGAGACGGCGATGATCGCGGCGTTGGGCCTCTTCCAGCCGCGTCAGATGTGCATCCAGCTCCTCTTGTGTCGGCCAGGCCGTGCCGTAGATGCGCTGCAGCATCGGCCGCTTCTCATCGCCTCGCCAATAGGCGCCGGCAATCGAGAGGAGTTTGAACGGCCCGATCTCGCCCGTGCTGGGCACGTGTGGACCGCGGCACAGATCGACGAACTCGCCCTGCTGGTATGTCGTGATGATTTCGTCCTGCGGAAGACCCTCGATCAGCTCGACCTTGTAGGGGTTCTTGCCAAAAATGCGCAGTGCTTCCTCACGCGTAACCACCTCGCGCACGAACGGTTCCGCTTTCTCACGGTTGGCTGCCATGCGACGCTCGATCTCCGCGAGGTCGTCCGGCGTCAATGGTCGCGGTAAATCGAAGTCGTAGTAGAAGCCGTGCTCGATGGCGGGACCGATCCCAAGCCGCGCGTCCGGGAAGATCTCCAGCACCGCTTCCGCCATGAGGTGCGCGGCCGAGTGGCGCATGCGCGCCAGCTCATATGCCCGTGCATCCTCCAGATCAACCGCGATGTCCATACTGTCGATGTCGTCATGTGTGTCTGTCATCTCGGTCGCTCCGCTCTGGCGCATCGCGTCCTGTACCTCGCGCCGATCGCGAGCAGGGCATGAAAAACGGCCCGTGTCCCCACCAGGGACGCCGGACCGGCGTGGTTCCACCCTCATTCCAGGCTTTGGCACGACGTGCCGCCTGCTCGATGTGGCCGGTAACGGGGCCTACCGGGTCAGCCTACGCTCCGAAGGGAGTTTCAGTGGCCGGCTCCTGGGTGGTTTTCACCGGGGCCATGTCGAACCGGACTCTCAGCGTCAGCCGGTCTTTCTGGCGACGGTCCCGCGGCTACTCGTCCCGATCGACGCCGTAGCACCTCAATTAACGAGCGAAGGATAGAAACGTCGCGCCGATGCTGTCAATCGCTAGCCGATGCAGCCGGCTCCAGGACTGGACTCAGAAGGGGAGGCGCTGGCTGATTGGTCGCCAGAAACCGTGTGCCGGCCCCGTTCCGGAGTCGTCCTGACCGCAGCCGCCAGGTCGCGATCCCATGGACCGCGATTAACCCCGCGGTAACGCAGACGGAGGCGATCCATCCGGCCCCGCTGACGCCCAATTGCTCTCCCGGGATCGGATCGGGTTGTGGGGCCACCGGCTGCACTTCCCGTGCCGCCCGCAGAGCGGGCTGCCCAATCGCGCCCCCCGCGGAACCCATCGCCAGGATGGTGGCCGCGTCGGGATCGCGGAAGCGGACGACCTCCCCGGTGACACCCGTGCCGGTTTCGGCCCGCAGCGCTTGCTGGTCGAGCGCGTAGTCCAGCAAGACGCGATTGTCGTCGTACCAGTCATCGGGGGCGACCCCGTTCATGGTCACGGCGATGACGCGCCTCCCATTCCGCTGGGCGACATTGATCAGGCACCAACCGGCATCGTCGTCGTACCCGGTCTTGCCGCCAACGATGCCTTCGTATGTACGCAGCATGCGGTTGTTGTTGCGGAACTCATACGAGCCGTCGGCCGTCTCGTAGGTGAGGGTCGAGAAAGCCTTGACAAACCGTGGATAGCGCATCGCGTACATCATGAAGGCCGCCAGATCGTAGGCGGACGAGTAGTGTCCCGGAACTCCCCAGCCGTCAGGATCGACGAGCTGTGTGTCAGTCAGCCCCATGTTCTGGATGCGTTTGTTGAGGCGGGTCAGAAATCGGTTGACGGCTTCCTCGTCGGTATCGCCTTCCTCGGCGCCCGCAGTTCGCGCCAGCGCGCGAGCCGCGTCGTTCCCGGACGGCAGCATCATGCCGTAGAGCAGTTCCTCTACCGTGAACGATTCGCCCGGCGCAAAGCCGACCCGACTGGCGAACTCGCTCACGAGGTCAGACTCGCTGGTGATCACCGGCGCGTCCGGAGGGAGAGATTCGATCGTTTCGATGGCGGTGAAGACCTTGGTCAGACTCGCCGGCGCCCGGCGCTCGTGCGCACCGCGCTGAGCGTAGATCTCACCAGTCTCGGCGTCGATGGCGATGTAATTGGTGGAGGTGATCTGGAGCTCAGGCACTTCTTGCGCCAGTGCCAGAGGCGTGCACTGCGCCGCGAAAACCAGCAGCACAACCGCGAGCGAGACCGCGCCGTAGGCGCGTCTACACCATTTAGCAGCGGCGGAGGGAGCCGGCATCGTCACGAGGTTGATCCTAATCAGATCTGGGTAGGGGCGTCAAGCGCGAAAGCGTTCACTTGTACACAGGCGTGGCAAGATACGACCCGAGCGACCGGCATCTTCGTCCCGGGAGGATTTGAACCCAGCGATGTTTACGCGTCTCGCCTTGACTGTGCTGACCGTGATGAGTGGCCGGCTCCTGCGACGGCCTCGTTCGCGGTCGCGCCGGCGAGAGACGACCTCCGCAGCAGCAACGACGTTGAGTGGAGCATCGACGTGTCCGGAGACTGAGACACCGGCTGAGGGCGGTACCCCGATTCCGTCGCCGGCACCAACGCAGAGCCAACCGTCCGCGCAGGTCGAGCTTGCGCGGGCAGGTCAGGAGGACCAATTTCATCGCTCCCGGCGACGAACAAGCCCCCCACCCGTCGCGGCAGTTGCGGTTCGGAGCCTACCCATACTGGGTGTTCTCGGGGCGTTGGTCACTCTGCTGCTCGCGGTCGGCGCCGTGCGCGGAGAGCTGCCGTTTATCGGCCCGGTCGAGACAACCAGCGCGGCCTGGGCTGTTGCCCTGCTGACGATCTCTCTCTGGGCGGTCTATCTCCTCTGGAAAGTGCCGCAATGGCAGGCAAACAGCTGGGCCCGATCGGGCAACCCCAGTCCACGCGAGGTATTCGAGATCGAGAACGAGTCACGTGGCACGCTCGGCCAGATCCTGAGCGGTGTCGCCGTTCTTACCGGGCTGATTTTTGCCTGGCAGCAGTTGGGACAGACGAGCGACAACCTGCGTGTGAGTCAGGAAGGACAGATAACCGATCGGTTCTCGCGCGCCGTCGACCAGCTCGGGAGCGACGATCTCACGGTGCGTCTGGGCGGTATCTACGCGCTGGAGCGTATTGCCCGCGACTCGCCGCGCGATTATGGTCCGGTCATGGAGGTGCTGACGGCGTTCGTTCGCCAGGAGTCTCCATTGCCGGGCGATGCGGCGGCAACACCCCAGACGAGTGCGCCCCCGATACCGCTCGAGGTCGAGGCTGTCCTGAAAGTGATCGGACGGAGGACACCAGAGCAGATAAGCGCCGAGGTGGAAGAGGGAGGATGCCTGGACCTCGCCGGGATCAACGCGGTGGGGATGGACCTGGCCGGCTACGACTTGCGCAACACGTGCTGGGACCGCTCCGATCTGCGCGGCGCGATCATGGTCCGCGCTGACCTCTCGGATGCGACGTTCGCCGAGAGCACGCTCATCCAGGCGAATCTCGACGGCGTTGCCGCTCAGGGGGCAAGTTTCTATCAGGCGAATATCGCGCTGGCCAACCTCAGCCGGGCCGATCTGCAAAACGCCAATCTTCTGGCCGCTGATCTCTCCACCGCAACGCTTGAAGGCACCAATCTCAGCGAGGCAAATCTCCTTGGTACGAATCTGCGCAACGCACTCCTGCTCAGCACCGATCTGAGCGGGGCAAACGTGCTCAATGCGGACTTCACCGGAGCCGTCTTATCCGGTGCGAATTTGACTGACGTCGAAGGACTCACGGGGGAGCAAATCGAACCCGCAATTGTCGACGGGGCGACGCAACTTCCCCCCAACATCGATCTCCCGCCGGACTTGTGATGAAGTCCCGCTGGAACGACTCTTCCGTCAGCCTCCCGGCGTTATCGGCGCGACTGAGCTCAGCAGTTGCAGATCACCGCCGACGACGATCCCCGCCGCTTCATAGGTGAATCCCGAGCCGTCGCCCGCCGCCCTGTCGCCGACAGTGAGTCGCGCCGTGTCTTGACCAACCAGTCCGGGACCGGCATCGAAGACCTCGAGCTGGAATGGGTGTTGCTCTCCCCCATTGACAGTCATGACACCTGTGACAGTGCGAAGGTGCTCTTCGCCGTCGGGCCAGGTGTAGGCGATCGGGCCAATGCTCTCCAGGGTCAGCCCACCATCGGTGTTCGGATCGAGCCAGCGCACGAACCCCGCGGCTTCCTGCAGTGCGTCGGCGGCCAGCTGGGTGGCGAACAGAACGAGATTGACATCCCCGGACTGGGTACGCACGACCCCGCCCCCGGTCATTCCGATCAGGCAGCAGTCGCAGCCACCGTCGGTGCAATTGCATGGTTTACAGGGTAATCCGACGCTCTGGGTGCCTTGCGCCGCCGCCCGCCGAGGCGTTGCACGGAATGTCGCCAGCGCTGCGGCTGCCGCACCAGTGCGGTAGACCCCGCGACGAGGCAGATGGCGCGCAAGTGACCGAGCCAATGCATCAAACCGAGGAGCATCCATACCGCATCTCCCGATAGCAGGTCATTTTTGGTCTGTGTCGTTCACGTGCAGGCTACACCCGCAGGCAGCTATGTCAACCGCCAGACGCGAGCGTGAACGCGGTGCCGTCTTGACAATGGCGGACGCCGTCGCTACGATCAGCCCACTGGTCAACCAGTCAACCACTAAACCGGTTATTGCTGCCGAGGACCGGCTCGCCGCAAGCGAGCGCCCCACAGCCATTTCAGGCTTCAAGGGCGTGCCCGCCAAACGGTAGCAGCCAGCTGACGCGCTCAGACAGACTCGGGGAGGGATGGGGTGGCGCGCCTGGAGGGCAAGATCGCTGTCGTTACAGGGGCGGGTAGCGGGATCGGTCAGGAAGCCGCCCGCGCATTTGCTCGCGAAGGAGCGAGAGTCGGCGTGCTCGATCGCAACGCGCCAGCGGTCGAGGCGACGATCCAGGAGATCGGCGACCGGTCGTTCCCGCTGATCACGGATGTCACCGACGAAGCGAGCGTCGCCGCCGCATTCGATGACGTGCGCCACCGTCATGGACGCCTCGACGTGCTTTACACATGCGCTGCCGTTCAGCTCATCGGCGAAGATGCGCCTGTGCACGAATTAGACATCGATGTCTGGCAACGGACGCACGACGTGAACCTGCGCGGGGTTTATCTCACGTGCAAACATGGGGTGCGCCTGATGATGGAGAGCGGTGAAGGCGGCTCGATCATCAACGCCGGCTCTCCCACCGGGATCACCATGTCTGGCGCCGGCTGGCATGCCTACTCGTCGTCCAAGGCCGGAGTCATGGGGCTTACCCGCGTCATGGCCGCTGACTACGCGCCATACGGCATTCGCGTCAACGGCATCGTCCCCGGCTCGATCGAGACGACACTCACCAAACCGCTGATGGACGACCCCGAGGTACGAGCCAAACTGGTGTCGCTGCACCCGATCGGCCGGGTCGGTACGCCGCAGGACATGGCGGGAATCGCGGTCTTCCTTGCTTCGGACGAATCGGCGTTTGCCACCGGCTCACATTTCCACGTCGACGGCGGTATCTCGGTACGCTGAGAGTGAGGGGCATGAGCGACGCTTTTCGTGTCGGTGTCACGCGCGATTTCATCCGTCCCAACGGGGAGCTTGGATTCGGCGGGGCCGGAGTACGCCTGCTGGAGCAGACTCCTGGTATCGATGTGACGTTCCTCCCGGAGCACGGGAGCGAGCTGCGCCCCGAGGAGATCGCCGGGTTCGACGCACTTGGGGTGCTCGGACCGCGCGTTACCGAGGCGACGCTCGAAGGCAACAAGCGCCTGACGCTGGTCGCGCGCTTCGGCGTCGGCTACGACAACATCGACGTCCCGGCTTGTACCGCGAATGGGGTGTTCTTGACGATCACCCCGGAGGCGGTGCAGCGGCCGATGGCCGTCGTCAATCTGACCTTCATTCTGGCCCTTGCGGGGCGCCTGCTCGAACAGGACCGGTTGACGCGCGAGGGCCGCTGGGCCGACAAGCAGGATGCACGCGGCACGGGACTGGTCAGCAAGACTCTCGGCACCATCGGGTTCGGACGAATCGCACAGGAGACCCATCGCATCGCTCGACCGCTCGGTATGCGCCACATCGCGTATGACCCGTACGCGATTACCACTGTTGCGGAGGCCGAAGGGGTCGAGCTGACCGATCTCGAAACCCTGCTCAAAGAGTCCGATTTCGTCGTGGTGGCCGCGGCGTTGACGCCGGAGACGCGCCACATCGTCAATGCCGAGCGCGTGGCCATGATGAAGCCGACGGCGCACCTGATCAGCACCGCCCGCGGTCCGCTCGTCGATCAGGGGGCGCTGTACGAGGCCCTGCGGAACCGGCGCATCGCCGGAGCGGGGATGGACGTCTTCGAGCAGGAGCCGGTCGATCCGAACGATCCCATTTTGACGCTTGAGAACGTCATCGTCACGCCGCACGCGCTCTGCTGGACGGACGAGTGCGAGCGGATCATGGGAGAGAGCG
>JAICRA010000368.1 GCA_025937615.1 Thermomicrobiales bacterium
GGCCGTCGTCGTCATCGACAGCGTCGAGGCCGCGTTGAGTACGTGACATAGTTACGTGATGGGATGCTTTCGTACGCTCGTGGCGGCGCTCGTGTGCGTCCTCGCGCCAGTGGCAGCGTTCGGCGCCCAGGACGCACCTGTTTCGGCGCCACGGGCCGTCACGCTCGAATTCGACGCCCCGCCGCGGGTCGAAACCAAAGGCTCCGCCAGGTTCGAATTGCGCGCCGTCGAGATTGCCGTGTTCAGCTCGACTCAGAACCTTCAGAGTGTGACCGTCGAGCGCAGCGCTTGGCAGATTCTTGGCAGCAAGGCCCAGGTGTCTTTTCAGCTCGCCGCCGTTCCCCCCCCGAGCGAATCCGGTCATCGTTCGTCTGCGATTTCTCTCAGACAGCGGTGCGGGGCAATGGAGCACGGCAATTGAAGGAATCAGAGCTCCGGAGAGGCCGGTCGTAGAAGAGCCCAGCCGTGCCTCGCGCCCTCCCAGGGGTGTCACGCTCCGCGCGCTCGACACACGTTCCGCGCTCAAGAAGGCGGCCCTCGACCTGCTCGGACCGAACGACCGCCTGGAGACTGCGTTGGGCGCCTTCAACAACGTCCGCGACCTCGCGCTGGCCGTTGTGATCAGCCGTACTCACAAGCTGAAATTCGTCGATGTGTGTACAGCCATGAAGGGACCGCCGCCCCTCCGGTTGCGAGAGGCGCTTCTCCAGCTGAATCCCAAGATCGATGCGAACTCGGTCCTCAGGAGCGCCAGAGACGAAGCACGCACCCTGACCCTTCGGGACGGACAGGCGGCTCCGAGGCGTTAGTCGCTGTGTTGGTACGCAGTGTGCTCAACGGTCGAGGGGCACACAAACCATGTCCGCTATTCTCTGGCTCCTCGGCGCCGGCGTTGGCCTGTTCGCAATCGTCCTGACGCTTTCGCTCTGCATCGTGGCCGCCAAACCGACTCCGACGCCCACCGGCGACAGCAGCCAGACATCGCATCTCAGGCCCCGGACAATCCGCAGGAATCCGGCAAGGGTTTGGATGAATTTCAGGCAGCCAGCCGCAGATTTACAAACCCGCGATTGAACCGGCGACGTTGCGGCGCGTGGCCTCAGGGTCGTGCATCGTCCACCAGGCCCGAGCCCGCTCCTGGGTCCAGTCGGCGGAGCCATCGAGCTCGGAGAGCCGGCGCGACAACTCTCGCGCCGACTGGGGTCGCTCCGCTGGATCCTTGGCCAGACAGGACATCACGAGCGCTTCGAGTTTGGCGGGGATCGGCATTTCGCTCAGCGCCGAAGGCGGTGTCGGCATCGTCTTGGCGTGGTGCAGCAGCAGTCCCATCGGCGTGTCGGCCGTGAAGACGAGCTGTCCTGTCAACAGCCAGTAGGCGACGCACCCCGTGGCATAGATGTCGGCTCGCCCATCGATGCCAGAGCCGCCGAGCGCCTGCTCGGGCGCGATGAACGCCGGCGTTCCCCGGACGACCAGATCCCGGGTCAGGGTCATCCCTCCCTCGCCCGTGTCGTGAGTGGCCTTGGCGATGCCGAAGTCGAGCACCTTGACGAAGTCGTACTCTTCGCCGTATCGGCACAGGAAGATGTTGGCGGGCTTGATGTCTCGGTGGACGAGGCCGCACGACTCCGCCTCGGACAGCGAGTGGCACACCTGGCGCAGGAGATGAATGGCACGGTCGGGCGGGATGGGACCGTGACGCTTCAGCAGCGTCTCGGCGTCGAGCCCCTCGAGCA
>JAICRA010000057.1 GCA_025937615.1 Thermomicrobiales bacterium
ATCCCTGGGGCATCATCCAGAAGCAGACCGGCGCCGACCGGCTGACCCTCGGTGGGGCGCTCTCCTCGAATGTCCATGGCCGTGTGCTGGGGCGCGGTCCGATCGTCGACGACGTGGTGGCTTTTACTCTCATCGACGCCAGCGGCACGTTGCGCCGGTGTTCGCGAGTCGAGAATGCGGCGCTCTTCCGCCTCGCCATCGGCGGCTACGGATTATTTGGGCCAATCGTCTCGGTCCGCCTTCGGCTCGCGCCGCGGCGCAAGATGCGCCGGGACGTCACCCTGCGCGCGATCGACGAGGTCGTGGCGACGCTCGAAGCGCGCGCGGACGATGGCCGTGGCTACGGGGACTTCCAGTTCGCCATCGACCCCGCGAGTGCCGATTTCCTTAAGGAAGGCATCTGCTCCTGCTACGTCGCCGTCACCGCCGACACCCCGATCCCGGACGAGCAGCGGACGCTCTCCCGTGCCGACTGGGAGGAGCTGTTCCACCTATCGCACGCCGATCCCCGCCGTGCCAGCGATGCCTACACCAAGCACTACCTGGCCACGGACGGGCAACTGTACTGGTCGGACCTACATCAGATGGCTGACTACCACGACGGCTACCACCTTGCGCTCGATGAGAGACTAGGGGCGAGGCCACCCGGCTCGGAGATGATCACCGAGCTGTACGTGCCGCGCCGTGATCTGCCGTCGTTCATGGCCGAGGTGGCGCAGGATTTCCGAACCCATCAGACACCGGTCATCTACGGCACGGTGCGGCTGATTGAACGGGACGACGAGACGGTCCTCGCCTGGGCGCGGCAGCCGTGGGCCTGCGTCATCTTCAATCTGCATGTCGACCACACGCCAGAAGGGATTGCAGCGGCGGCCGGCGATGCCTTCCGGTGCCTGATCGACCGTGCGTTGACCTACGGCGGCAGCTACTACCTGACCTACCACCGCTGGGCCACCAGGGAGCAGGTGGAAGCCGCATACCCGCGGTTCGTCGAGTTCCTGCGCGAGAAGCGGCGCTACGACCCCGAAGAGCGCTTTCAGTCTGACTGGTACCGACACTATCGTCAGATGTTCAGCGACGCTCTCGAGGATGCTAGCGAGGCGTGATGCACGCGTCGAAGCTGGCAAAGATGGCAAAGTTGACGAAGGTGATAAAGGTGATGACCTTCTGGGGATGCCCTCACCCCCTAGCCGCCCGGCCCGGAGGGCGCCCCGTGGCGGGTACCCGGTCCGCCGGGGACAGGAGAAGGGGCGAATGGTGACGACGTGGGGGAGCTCAGTTTTCCGGATGGTGGAGGAGCGCGGCGAAGGGTTTGAAGAATTCAAAGGGTTTAAAGGGTCTAAAGAGTTTGAACTTCTATGGACCTGAGAAAAGCAGATTCTTTGACGCCGGGGACACCGGCTTGTCGCATCCGCGGTCAGATAGGCAGTCGCGCGATAGGGCAGAGTCGAGATGACGAACGACGAATTGATCGCGATGGCGGCGGGAGTGTTGAACCCGCATACCACGGCGGACGGCCGGGTGTTCGGGGACGTGGCGGCGGCACTGGTCACGGACCGCGGCACCGTCTTCTGTGGCGTCTGCATCGACACCGGGTCTGGGACCGGGTTTTGTGCCGAGCACGCCGCGATCGCGGCGATGGTCACCGCCGGGGAGTACCGGATCGCCAGGATCGTCGCCGTCTGGCGTGACGACCGCGAAGGCGAGATGCACGTGGTGCCGCCGTGCGGCCGGTGCCGCGAGTTCATCCGGCAGATCGATGAGGCCAACCTCGCGACGGAGGTCGTGCTGGGGACGACCAAGGTCGTGACCCTGCAAGAACTCCTACCGCACCACGAATGGCCGGAACCCCTCGCATCACGCTGAGACGCCACCCAGCGCAAGCTCGGCTCAGCGACGAAGGACCTTCGTGACATGCGTCCGCATCACCGGGAGCTTGCCCGTGGCAATTACCGTCCCCGCACTTCTTCCTATAATTAATCGCTGTTATCGGAAGAAAGCTGACTGCTGCTCTAGATTTTGTGGCCTGTAACTCGAGTCTTGACTGTGATGACAGGAACGCCTATTGGGGAGCGAAGGTCTTCCGCTCACTCGCGTGCCTTGAAGAGTCAGGGCGCTTCCCACAATCGACGATCGGAGTTGACTCATAGGTACGCGTCGCACTCTGCTCGCGGCCGGCGCCCTCATTCCCGCCCTTGCGCTCGTGCGCTGGGTGATTGACCGGCTCCGGATCTCACCGCCGGTGACGATAGAGGCCGGGATTCCCTTCGCGGAGGTGGAGGATCGGGCGCTCCTCCTCGACATCTACGCTCCGCGTCAGCGCGAGTGGCCAAGTCCGGCGGTTCTCCTCATCCACGGGGGTGGGTTTGTCGGTGGCTCTCGCACCGATGCGGACATCGTCGCCGCCGGCCGGCACCTGGCCGAGGCCGGCTATGTCGCGGTGGCCCTCGACTATCGCCTTGTCGACCCAGGGCGACCGGGTCCGGTCTGGCCGGCTCCCCTCGCGGATGTGCAGCGGGCCGCGCGCTGGGTGCGAGCCCACGCGACGACCTACGGTGTTGATCCGGAGCGCCTTGGCGCCTACGGCATCTCCGCAGGAGCCGGATTGGCCGCTCACCTCGGGGTGCGAGACGCCCGGGATACGCCCGATCGCAACCTGACCGCCCTCTCCAGTCGCGCTCGCTGCGTAGTGGCCCTTGCCGGACCGATGGACG
This sequence comes from Thermomicrobiales bacterium, assembly GCA_025937615.1. The sequence goes on from JAICRA010000057.1 coordinate 2,715, forward strand.
GCACCATCCCGCCGGCCAACCCCGGTGACATGGATGTGGCGCGGGCGCTCTTCGGTGGGACGATCACGCAGGTGCCGAATGTCTACCGCGATGCCTCACCCGTGAGTCATGTTGATCGGGAGTCCGCCCCTTTCCTGGTCGTTCACGGGGTGCGCGATACGGTAGTGCCGGTTGCCCATGCGCGGCGGCTGGTAGCGGCCCTGCGGAAAGCCGGAGTCGCGGTGGAAGCCGTCGAGGTGCCGGGTGCCGGCCACGATGTCTTCAGCTGGGATCGTGTCGGCACCCGGGTCCTGGCCTTCCTCGAGCAGTACCTTGGCCCAGATGACTGACGGTTGACGGGCGGAGGAGGATCTGGTCCTGGCGCGCGACGATGACCCGACCGCGCTGGACCGGGTGCTGTGGCCGGTGGTGCGCTCAGCAATCGATCTGTTCATCTCGGGAGCGTTGCACCGAGTCCGAGAGTGTGCCGACGACGCGTGTGGTTGGATTTTCGTTGATGCGAGCCGCAGTGGACGGCGTCGCTGGTGCGACATGGCCGACTGCGGCAATGTGGCTAAGGTCCGTCGCTACGGGGCCCGGCAGGGCGATCCAAGCCGATGAAAGGGTTTTCGCATGGCAGGAATAACGGGACGGGTGACGCATCTGAACCCGGAAGGGATGCTGCGCAATCCGGCCTTCACCCAAGTTGTGGCCGTTGAGGGGAACACGCGAACGATCTACGTCGGTGGGCAGGACGCGGTTGATGCGGAGGGCGCCATCATCGGCGCGGGCGACATCGGGGTGCAGACCACTCAGGCCCTGGCGAATGTCGAGCGGGCGCTCGCGGGGGCCGGGGCGCGGCTGGAGCATGTGGTCAAGTGGACCGTGTACGTGGTCGCCGGGCAGCCAGCCGAACCGGGGTTCCGTGCATTTCTCGAGGCGTGGGGCGACCGCGGTGCGCCACCAACCATCACGGTGGCGTACGTCTCGGCGCTCGCCAACCCCGAGTTCCTGATCGAGATCGACGCCGTGGCAGTCGTGCCGCTCTCCGAAACGGGAGATGCGCTGCCCAGCGGCTAGGACGTAGAGAAGAACCGCCGGTCAAGACCGCACGCCGAGACGAACTGGGGTTCTCATAGCCGGACCGAGGGCCGAATCCGCTCCTGGCCGGCCACGTTTGTCCGCCCCTGACAGAGCTCCTCGCTCAGCGAGCAACGACCCGCGCTCGTCAAGCTGAGCTGAACAGGACGGCGACGGGGGAAGGTGTCTGCGTCACCGGCCCCGTGGCGCTGAGGCGGCCGGAGCCCGGATCACGACGGAACGGGACGATGGTGTCGGACTCCTGGTTCGCTACGAGCACCCAGGACCCGGTCGGATCGAGGCTGAAGTTGCGCGGGGTCTTCCCCCGGGTCGACTCGTGTCCGACTGACCGCAGCGTGCTGTTCCCGTCCTCGACCTCCCAGATGGCGATGCTGTCGTGCCCTCGATTCGAGCCGTAGACGAAGCGGCCGTCGGGGGAGACGGCGACATGGGCGCAGGAATTCCCGATCGCCGGTCCATCCACACCATCCGGCAGCGTCGAGACGACCTGGCGCGCGTGGAGCTCGCCGCGCTCCGGGGTGTAGTCGTAGACCGTCAGGGTGGAGTTGAGCTCGTTGATGACATACACCGTGCGACCGCTCGGCGCGAAGGCGAAATGGCGCGGCCCCGCGCCGGGATGCGCCGACGCCACGGCCGTGCCGTGCTCGTGGAGCGCTAGCTGACCGGTGCTGGTGTCGAGCCGGTAGACCAGCACCTGATCAGTCCCGAGATCGGTGACCAGGACAAAGCGGCCATCGCCTGATGACCGAATCATGTGCGGGTGCGGTCCCTCTTGCTCTGACCGGATACTCGACCCCTGATGATGGATGACGCACGTTGCCGCTTCGAGCTGGCCGCCGGCGGCGACCGGCAGCACGGCGATAGTGCCGCCGGAGTAGTTCGCCACCAGGACATAGCGGCCTGAGGGGTCGAGACACACGTAGCACGGGTCGGCGCCGTGGGAGTGCTGGTCATTCAGCGGGCGCAGCATCCCCGTCGCCGCATCACGGGCAAAGGCGCTGACACGCCCCTCGGCCTCCTCGTTGACCGCAAGGAGGAGCTGTTCCCGCCCGTCGAAGGTCAACCAGGAGGGGTTGACCACCCCCGATACGGTCTGCACTGGGTGGAGCGCACCCATGTCGGCATCGAAGCGAAAGACCGCGATGCCATCGGCAGAGCCCAACGGGGACTCGGTATAGGCACCGACGTAGACGAACATCGCTTCCTCCCGTCCATTGATACTGTCCCGCCAGCGAGCAAGACCACATCACCCCCGCGTACTGGCCCCCACTGCAGACTGGGGCGATAAGCGAGTCTCGATCACGGCAGCGTCGCCTGCTGATGGAGGAGTGTCTCGCTCTGGCCGAGCCTGGACAATAACCCTGAAAGTCAGCCGGTCACAGCTGGTAGGCGAACAGCGTGCCGTGTCCCCTACCTACCCCTGCCGTCTGACCTCCTCGAGGATCGGGACGAGGGCCTCGATTGTGGCTAGGGTGGGCGGAATCGGATAGATCTGCAGATGCGACACACCCTGGGTGCCGAACCCCCGGATGCCGGCGGCGATCTCCTCCGGGCCGCCGGTCAGAGGACGAGCGGCCTCTAAATCGTCGTCGAGGTACCAGTGCCGCGGGAACTCGCGCCGGCCGCTTGGATCAACCGAGATCGACACCGTCCGCTCGACTGTCGCCGGGTCGCGACCGACCTCACGACACACGTCGTCGACCGGCTCGACCAGGGCCGGGTAGGCCTCCGGGTAGCTATTGGCATCACAGAGCCAGCCGTTCCAGATCGGCACGGACGGCAGCGTCAGCCGAAGCATGCGCGGGCCCCGTGAGCCGACCATGAGCGGTGGTCCACCCGGTCGCGGTCCCCGTGGACGCAGCTCACACTCCCGAGCGGAGTAGTACTTCCCCTCGAAGTCGATGGTGCCATCGCTCAATAGGCCCGAGATGATCGTGAAGGCCTCGGCGAAGCGATCGACACGGTGGTCGAAGGGGAAGCCGAACATCTGGTACTCAATCTCGTTCCATCCTGCCCCGAGGCCCAGGATTAACCGGCCGCCGCTGATCTCATCGATGGTGTCGGCCATCTTGGCCAGCAGGGCCGGGTTACGGAAGGAGGTCGCCGTCACCAGGGAGCCAAGCTCGACCCGGCTAGTAGCGGCGGCGAGCGCGGCAACGATTGACCAGCACTCCCAGGCTCCCTGCGCAGGTCGCCCGGATGCATCGTTGCGGTAGATCAAGTGGTCAACGAACCAGAGTGAGTCGAATCCTGCCTCTTCGGTCAGCCGCGCCATGTCGACATAGTCGCTCCAGCGGGGCGTGCGGCCGTCCAGGTCTCCCTCGCCTTCCGGAAGGATGATCCCTAGCTTCGGGGTCGATTGCATCGTTGTCCCTCCTCGTTCAGGTCCGTGAGCGTGTCGTCTCGCTCACCGCCGACTGCGACTATTGAGCGTGGCAGAATCCCCGAACGTGATGCTTGCCTGTGTCAGGGTGGAGGGCTGCCACCCTCCAACATGAGTGACCGATCAAAACGGAGAGGCCAACAGCTCGCCCGCTACGCATTCGGCCGCCTCTGCGTGAGACACGACCGTCCTACGCACGGCGGCTACGCAAGTCGAAAGCCAAACACCACAACGGGTTGCAGGCAGTTGATCGCGGGCGAGGTCGGAGAACCCTTCTGATCAATAGGAATGGTCTGGTTTCTCTTGTAGACCCCAGCTGACTCCCACTTCGATACCGGCCGATTGCACTCTGGGCGCTGGAGCATCTGGGTCCGGAGGCCCCGTAGTACTCACAGGGGCGTCTCTGGAGATATCCATCGAGGTGCGATACTCACGGTCCTACACACTGGAGAGATGCTGGTAACGGAAGCATCGCCACTCCGGAGCGCGGCCGGGCGGGGATTGAGCGGGTCATCTGCTTCGCGTCAACCAGCACCAGACCGACCAAGATGCTACATGGGCGGACTGGCCACCGCTTGACGCCCGGGCGGTGTAAGTGACTAACGAGCAATCGTGCGAGGTTCTGTTCGTGAATACCGAGACAACGCTTCGTATCTCGCGAGATCTGGCGGCCGGCAGCCGGCAGATGGTCGCCGCAAAGCACCCCTGGGCGGTGCGGGCCGGAAATGACATCCTCGATCGCGGCGGCAACGCGGTCGACGCCGCCGTCGCAACGGCGTTCGCCATCAGTGTCGTCGAGCCCTGGATGAGCGGACTTGGCGGCGTCGGTTTCATGACGATTCAGCGCGCCACCGGCGAGCGCCATGTCGTCGATTACTTTGGTCAGGCGCCCGCCGCCGCGACCCCCGACATGTACGAGCTGACCGAGGATTTTGGTCGCTCAACCGTTGGTTTCAGCGGGGTCAAGGACCAGGCCAACGCCTACGGTCCCCGTTCGGTGGCGGTGCCGGGCATGGTTCGCGGCATGGAGGTGGCGCTGAACCGGTTCGGCACCAAAACGCTGCGCGAGACGGTTGCCCCCGCTCTCGGCTTTGCCGAGGAGGGGTTCGAAGTCGACTGGTACCGGGGCATGCTTATCGCGTCGCAGCAGGACGTGATCCGCCGCGACCCAGAGACGGAGCGGATCTTCCTCAAGAATGGGCAGCCGCCGGCGCCGCTCTTCGGTGAGCCACAGCCGAGAATCGTCCAGAGCGAACTCGCCACGACCCTGGCCAGGATCGGCGAGCACGGGGCAGATGGTTTCTACCGGGGACCGGTTGCAGAGCGGATCGCCGACCACCAGCGCGAAACCGGCGGTCTCATTACCGAAGAGGATCTGGCGGGATACCAGGCGAAGGTGGTCGAGCCGCTCGTCCTCCCGTACCGCGGCGTTGATCTCGTCCTGCTGCCCTACCAGGCCGGCGGCATCACGATCGGCGAAGCACTGAACATCCTCAACGGATTCGACCTCGGCGCCACCGGCTTCAACACCGCCGCCACGCTGCACCTGATCGCGGAAGCGAG
>JAICRA010000357.1 GCA_025937615.1 Thermomicrobiales bacterium
ACGAACGCTCGGTGCACGTGCGGGCAGAACCGCAACTGCGAGCCCAGCAAGTGCTTTACGGGTGAAAAAAATGCATCCTGCAAGGTCTGCTGCACCAAGCCAAACATCATCTGCCCCACCGCCGGTGGGTCCGTGTGTTGCTTCAACGACGGCAATGACCCGTGTGCCTTCGTTCAAGACAGCGGAGCGTGTCCGCAGAACGCGGACCCGGACGGTAGCACCTGCGTCCTGGGCATCGCCGGCAGCTATCGCCGTCGCCGCTAGCTCCAGATCGACCTTCGCGCGAACCACGAGGCTGACTACCAGAGTCGTGCAGCGCATCGTCGAGCCGTCATCTAGGCGGGTGCAGCGGGACGTCTCTACCTGGATGCACGGGCGAAGTCCACTTGCCCGATCGCTGTGGCCACTGTCTGATCGACGTCGACGGGGGCCGCAAGTCTGTGGTCGCTGACGGCGGCCAGGATCTGCTGGTATCGTGATTCGTAGACCGGCTGGCGCACGAGACCGGTCTCCTCTCTTAAGCGGTCGGCCGTCTGGAGAAGCTGAGCCGCGACATCCAGCTCTCCCAGGCGCCAGTTCGCCTCGGCCAACGCCTCGAGCGCGTCGGCGGCAGACCCGCGCAGTCCTGCGCCCCAAAGGAGCCGTAAGCTCTTGCGGAGCGGATCTCGGGCCCCCTCCGGATTCCCGCGATCGAGCGCGAGCCGACCGACTAGGCCCAGAACAAAGCCCTGACCGCGGGGATCGCCGAGGGTCTCGAAGAGGGTGAGTGCTTCCCGATAGAGACGCTCCGCCTCGTCGAATGAGCCGCGGAGATGGTGCGCTTCACCGAGATTGGCGAAGTCGGTGGCGATCATCTGCCGAATACTCATGGCATGCCAGAGGCGGAGGCTCTCCTCGAACCATGTGATCGCCTCGGGGAGGCTGGCGGTCGCCATGGCCAGGAGCCCAAGATAGTGCAGGGCATGTGCCTCGCCCAGATCGTCACCGAGTCGGCGGAACAGCCCCAGGCTCTCCTTGAATGCTGGTTCGGCGCCTACGTAGTCGCCCTCCAGCTGACGAATGAGCCCCAGATCGAGGAGTGCGCCAGCCGCTCCGGCCTCGTCGCCAACGCGCCGCCACGCATCCAACGCCTCCTGGTGGCGTGAGCGCGCGGTCTTCAAGTCGCCCCGCTGCCGGGCGATCACGCCGAGGCCGGTCAGCGAGTCCGCGACCCCGGCCAGATCACCCAACTCACGCTGGAGTGCCAGGACTTGGGCGTTGAGACGCTCCGCCCCGTCCAGGTCACCCTGCGCTTCGGCGACGAGCGCGGCGCCCTTGATCGCGGGCGCACATGCCGCTGGTGGAATGTCACCCTTGGCCGCGATTGCCTCCTCCAGCTCGCGGCGGCCTTCGGCGAGATGACCGTGCGTCCGCCAGAAGTGGGCGAGGGCGGCGACGAGGCGCACCCGTTGGGCGAGGCCAGCCTCGCCCTGGCTGGAGTAGTAGGCGATGGCCTGACGGAAATTGGCGTGATCGGCTTCGAGCCGGTTGAGGAGATCGACTTCTGCCGAGACATCCTCCCGGTTGACCTTCTCGGCCAGGGCGAGGAACGTGTCCGCGTGGGCCTGGCGCAGCGCATCCGCCTCTGGCAGCTCATTCAGGCGCTCCTGGGCGAACTCCCGGATGGTCTCCAGCATCGTAAAGCGGGGATCGCCGCCGGGCCCCTCTTCCTGCCGCAGCAGGCTCTTCTGGACGAGTGAGTCGATCCCATCGAGTAGGTCGAGTGGGAGACCTCCAGCGGCGCTGCAAACAGCTTCTGCCCC
>JAICRA010000010.1 GCA_025937615.1 Thermomicrobiales bacterium
ACCTCTCCACTAAGTGGTGCGTAGCTCCACGCCGCGAGATCGCCGACTTCGACCGTGTCGATATGCCCATTTAGAATCAGGGATCGTCCGCTTCCCTTTCCTCGGTAGACGCCGACAACATTGGGCCGCCCGGCAAAACCGTCATCGAGCGTCACTGACTCTGCATGTTCCCTCAGCAGACTGACGTCCGGCTCCCAGACGTCGACCTCGAGGCCGTGGCCGCGCATTAATTGCGCAACCGTCTCCTGCGCCAAACCTTCATGGCCGGTTTGACTTGGGATGCTCACCAGTTTCTGGAGTGCCGCGACGATTACCGGCCGCAGCCTGCTGACTGCGGCAGAGACCGCTTGATGGATGTCGGCAATTGTCTCCTGCTGGCTCATATCAGTGAATCCGCATCGGAGTTTTCAAGCCGCTTCGGCAGCGGTGTAACCGACAAGGCAACCAAATCCCGGCGCATGCCATCGCGCGCATACATGTCCCACAACTCGCGGAACCGGGTGTATGCCGCTCGTCGGCCAGTGTGTTCGCGTCCCAAGAGGGCGATCAGTCCGCGCCGGGGATCGTCAGGCGGCGCTCGCAGTGCGGCGGTCGCGATCGCGGCAAGCTCTTCCGACGAGGCATCTGCGATTTCCGACTGGGTCATCCGGCTTTGCTCGACCATGAGCTGCGAGAGCTCGTCGCCGATCAGGTCGATACGCACGTCATGGTCGTGCAGAGTACCGAGTTCCTCCTGGATCGCTTTGACCCGCTCGATCTGCCGCTCGCCCGCCTTCCCGAATTGCGGGCGAAACAACTCCAGCGTGTAGCGAAGTCGCTTGGCAGAGATCCGTAAGTCATGGAGCGCCGCGGAGAGTTCGGGGTACGGGACGATGGGCTCGAAGGAATAGAACTCGGCGACCCGGACGGCCAGGACACGCCGCGCGTTATCGATGACGGATGCGTCCGGGTCGACATCATGAACCGGCCATGCTCGGCTCACTGGGTGCCGCCCTCGGGTGCGGTTGGCTCGCTCGCCGGCGCCCCGGTCATCCAGAATCGGCGCTCCAGTTCAGACCGCAACGGACCGTCCAGTAGCTGGCGGAGAAAGCGCTCCATCTCCGCGCGGGCCAGGGCTCGCTCCCCTTCGACGCGGTCAATGAGCCGGTCGATCCCAGGGTGCTCAACTACGGTTGCGACGCTGCGGTCGCCCCGCAGCGCTTCCAGCAACACATCCCGATCACGAACCTCACCCAGCGCGCTGGTGATCTCCTTCGCGGTCCGATGCAGCGGCTTGTACCACTTCCCGGGAAATGCAGGTTGAGCAACATCCATTGCTGCCCTTAGTCGGCGCGACGCGACACGAACGTCGTGTACCCCCTCGATATCCGTACCTTCGAGGGCGACCGGGATCGCCTTCCAGACGACACGCCAACGCTCGGCGATGAGCGCCCGCATCGTTTCCCTGAAACTCTCGTCGACCGTGTTCGACTCCGCATTCGGTTGGCGGCGATCGTCGTAAGTCGGGACCTCGGCCGACTCGGCTATCGCCGCTGGCTCGTCCACTTTTACGGCGGCGCTGTCATAAAGTGCCTCGAGAAGCAGACCGGTTCGGACCCCGCTGCGCGAAATTTCGATCCGATTCGGGTGCAGGCTGGATGCGATCGCGGCCACCACCGCAACCCCCGCCGGAAGCACTCGGGCCCGCGCCTCTGGAATGTCGATCTCGTCCGCGAGCTCAGCGGCTGATAGTGTGGCCAACTTCGCAAGCACGATGCGGACGGCCTCGAGGTCGATGCACTGGACGTCGGCGAGGAGTCGGGCCATATATTCGCCCGTTCCGCCCACCACGATCAGCCGGTCTGTCTCGCCGGAGGGTAGTCCAAGCGGTGGCAACGTTTGAATGACTGCGCCTGCCTCTCGTTCGCAGGCGTCGATTTCATCTGGTCGCGGCGGGTCCGCAACCACCAATCGGTCTGTCAGCCGGCCTGAGCCCAATGGGAGCGATTTGACCATCTGCATTACGCCGTCGCGCGCTGAAATCAGTTCCGTACTTCCGCCGCCGATGTCAGCAACCACGATCGAACCGGTCAGATCGGTGCCTGCCTGCAGCCCCCTGAATGTCAGAGCGGCTTCCTCTTGACCATCGATGACGCGAACGTCTATGCCAGCCTCTGCTCGCACGCGATCGAGAAACGTCGCGCCGTTTGCCGCGGCTCGCGTGGCCTCGGTCGCCACACCAACGATGCGCGTGGCGCCGTGCTCCCGCGCCTGTGCAACAAATCGCCCAAGCGTCTCGATGGCAGTCTCGACGCGCTGCTCATCGAGGAGCCCGGTGCGATCTAGCCCCTCTCCGAGACGAACGACTTCCGATGCCCAATCGAGCTGCTCGATCCCGCCGTCGTCGCTTGCACGCGCAATCGTCATCTTGATCGAGTTCGACCCGATGTCGATCGCGGCGCCGATCGGCCGCATGGCTTCTGCCGTCATGCCATTCGCCAGTCCGAACGTTCTGATCCGGGCGGTGAGGGTATCATGCGGGAGAGTCTAGCGGCTCACACTCCGGCCGATACCCAGCGCCGAACAGGGACACATACTGCCCAGGAATCGGGAGAAGCGCATGGCGGCCCGCGATCAGGTCTTGGACGCGCAAATCCTTGCGGAGAAACTCGTCACAGCCGGAGCTGCAGCGGAACAGGAGTTGCTCAGGAGCGAACGCAAGGCGGAAAAGCGTCTTGCAGACGCTATGGCCTCCCTCGCGCGGGATGAAGCTCGCTCGCGCCGAGCACAGGAACGACTCGAGTGCAGTCGCGCGGCGGTTTCCGCCGCGCGAGAAGCCTTACGCGAGGTTCAGGCTCAGCGCGCCGACGGCCCTCCGTGGGTTCAGGATTGAGCCGCGCTTCCTTCCCGCCCCGCGAGACGATCGGTTGCGGCCCAGAAGCGGTCCATCAGCGCGGCCTGCTCGCCCGACGACATCGGGCGCGGCTGATGGAAATCCTCGATCTCGACGCCGTGAAATCGCAGCCCGGCGATCGTGGTGTCCCGGAGGACGATCTCTAGGGCGTAGCCGGACCGCACCTCGGCGGCCCACATTTGATCGAGAATGAAGTTCCCTAGCGAGTAGACGATTGGCTTTCCGCCGTAGATCTCCATGCCCTGGATCAGGTGTGGGTGATTGGTCAGCACCATCGCCGCGCCGGCGTCGATCGCCGCATGTGCCGCCTGCACCGCCCACGGCGGCACGACGGCGACATATTCCGCGCCAAGGTGGAAGTACGGTATGACCACGTCAGCGACGGCGGTCGCGGCGCCAATGTCTTCCACGATCTGCGCGAGGAGATATGGATTAGTTCCCGGGCCATCACTCGTCGCTCCGACGTCGACGTCGAGCACGCCATTCTCCACACCCGGCTCGGCTTCGTAGTTCGCGGTGACCCCGTCAATACCGAGGAATGCGAAACGGGTCCCACCCGCTTCGACGATCCACGGCGCCCGGGCCGTGGCAAGATCAGCTCCGGCCCCGAAATATGGAACACCATGGGTCCCGAGCGCTGCAATCGTGTCGAGCAGCCCCTGCACCCCCCAGCCTTCGTCGTTCCACGTCGAGTGATTATTCGCGAGCGTGACGGCATCGATCCCTGCCAGCGCGAAACCCTCGAGCATTGCCGGGCTGGAGACAAACGAAACTGAGTGCGGGTCGGCAGGCTGCGGCAGTGTGTCGGAGAGATTGCCCTCCAGGTTCGCAACGGTGACATCGAACGACCGCAGCAGCGAAGAGACTCTGTGAAACGGGCGCGTGAAATCGCCGTATTCGACCATGTGCAGATGGACGTTGCGGCCAGGCACGATATCGCCGACGATGCCGATCCGCACCGGCGCTCGGCCTCCCAGCGCCCGCCGTAGGGGGTCGTCTTCCCCGACCGCGAGCGACTGCACTCGGAAGTCGATCATCTCGGTCGGGACCAGCGCCACGGCACCAGGGTCGCGGGACAACGCCGTTGCCAATTCTTCATAGGTCCCAACGATGAGCTCAGGTCGCTTCGCACCGGCTACAGCCGAGGCAAGCCCGACGGGGTTCACAGGCAGGGATACTGCTGACCCAATCTCCGACCAATTGGCGATTCGCCCCGTGAGCAGTCGCCACGGATCTTCTGGTCCGACACTGGCGAGCGGAAGCCGCGGGGATGCCGCCAGGGTCATTCCCTCGGGGACACCAATGTTTTGTAGTTCCCGCGCGGGTTCAGGTCGCTCGCCAGTTGTCGCGGGAGTGGCCGACCCGGTCGGAGTCGCTCGAGCCGCACTCGGTGTCGCCGGCGATCTGTCCATCTTTGCCGGCACCGCCACAGTCGGCGCAACGTCAACTGATTCCCGACCAGGCGAATTCACTGTCCGCGAATACTGAACAGCGAGGGCGCCGGCGGCCCCGATCGCCGCCGCCGCGACCGGCATCGCTCCCGCAACTAGGGCGCGCCGGCTTAAGGGCGGCGGTGCCCTCCGGGTCGAACCAGCTTCTGGTCCGTGTGGAACAGGCTCGCCAGGTTCATTCACTCGTTTGTTCCAGCCCATTCCCCGATCAACGGGCCTCCGGTGGGTAGCGTTCAAAATATTCGACGATCGCGTTCTCGTATGCGGTAACGATCGCATTCCGTCCTTCAGGAATCGACAGTACCGCGGCATCTCCATCGTTTGAGACGAAGAGCGCCTCGACAATTGCGCCGGGCATTTTGCTCGCCTTGACGACGCCCGGTACTTCGGGCCCGGTCATGACGAAATGCCGGAAGAGCGAGTGCTCCATTTGCACATCCGCTGTTGTGTCGGGCAGCACGCCTCGCTCTTCCTCGGCCGGCAGGACGTAGCCGATTTTTGCCAACTGCTCCTTTAGATGCGCATACGCCAGGGTGGCAAAGACGGCATTTTTGTCGCCGAACTGGCGCTCACGGGTGAACCAGGTTTCGAACCCGTGCGGCCCACCAGTCGAATAGCCGTTGACATGCATTGAGACGAGAAGATCAGCGTTCGCAGCATTACAGACGTTGATCCGAGCCTGGAGTTCATCCAGATTCTTGTTGCGGTTCGACCGTGGCGGGTCATGGGCCGCCGTCCGGCCGTCGCCGTTCACGTCCCTCCCGTCAACATTAACCGCTGTGTCTGTCTCCCTGGTCATGACGACCTTGTAACCACGTTGTTGCAGCCGCGCCTCGAGATCCCATGCCTGCTCGAGCACGAGTATTGCCTCTTCCATCGCCGGAATGTCATTCTCAAAGAATCGAGAGAAACCACGGTCTTCTCCACCATGCCCAGGGTCGACGCAAACGATGGGCGCCCGGGCGAACGTGGCAGGGAGCGCCACCGGCGTCTCCTCCACTGGCTCCAGCACGGGAGCTTCCGGAGCCAACTCGGGCTCAGGCATGGTCTGCGCTGCCGTTTCTACCTGCGTGCCAGTGGCAGGCTCCTCGACACGACCGAAGAGCCTGCCACCCGCGAAAGCAAGGACAGTCAGCCCCACAATCAACAGCGTGCCGGCGAGGGTAATTCCTTTCGATCGGACCTGTGTTTCAGGACGGGACTTCGGCATGCGCGGGACTGGACGCGAACTACCGGTCCTGGATCCGGAGCGCCTTGAGGTTGATCCGGCGCTCTTCTTTCCCTTGGTTCCGGCTCCCGAACGGTTGGACTGAGCGTCGCGATCCAGACCCGACGCCCTGGAGCTGAGGTCCTCGCGCCACCACTCCTCCGCGTCGAGCGGCAGACGTGCCTGCGGTCTGGGAAAGTTGTCCTTACGCCAGTCGTTCATACCGGTCACGCGCCACGCACACCACCAACCCTGCCGTCTCCGGCAAGTTATTCATCCAGGATATACGCTGAAGTAACGAGTGATGGCTTGCTCATACGCTCGGACCAGCGTCTCGTCGGCGTTTTCGGACTGGATGAAGGCCGCGTCCTCATCGTTCGAAAGGAACAGACCTTCGATCACCGCACCCGGCATCTCGCTCGGGATTAGCTCACCGGGGCGTTCGGGCCCGGTCAGCACGTGGTCCTCGATCCCGATACCCCGATCGACCGCGGCATACCCAGCGGCGGCGTAAGCCTCCGCGAGTGCCTCGTGCATGAACGTCGCAAATGCCTCTGAGCGACCACTGAACTGGCGGTCGTCGTTGAACCACACTTCATAGCCCGAGAGGAACTCGTTTTCGGCACCGTTGTAATGAACTGACACCAGCAGGTCCGCGGCCGCGAGATTACAAATATTGACTCGCGCTTGCAGGTCGTCGAGTTGATCTGTTCGTGCGGGTCCTCCCTCGGGCGCCACTTCCCCATCTCCGTTGACGTCCTCGTTGGACGGGTTGACCTCGGTATCGGTTTCCCGCGTCAGCTTGACCTCGAACCCCTTGGCGCGCAGCCGCTCCGCTAGCATGAGCGAGTGCTCGAGAACGATGTCTTTCTCTTGCAGCGTGATGCGCCCGTTTTCGAGGCGCACATTACCCAGGTCTTCGCCCCCGTGACCAGGATCGATGCAGACGATGTTTCGACCATCCTGAGCGTACAGCTCGTCAACGCCGGCGACGGCCACGGGAGCGGGAGTCGGTGTCGGCGGCTCGGGTCGGGGCGTCGGCGTGGGCGGCGCTGGAGTCGCGGTCGGCGTGGGCAGCGGAGTCGTGGTAGGGACGGGTGTTGGCGTGGGCGGCGGAGCGGCGAATCGCTGGCTTCCCAGCCGGGCTCCGACGATCAGCGCAGCGATTCCCACGGAAATGAGGAGGATCAAAGCCCCGCGGGCGACATCCTCCTGCCGGCTCTGCCGCCAATTCATCCTGCCGTCGGCCCTCGATCCAGATTCGGGAAGTCGTGCATGCCGCGCGCATTCCGGCAGTCTCGTACTGTCAAACCAGTCGGGGCGGGATACAGCCTAGCCTAGCGGTATTAGGTGCACGGCACAAGTCCGGATCACCGCCGTTGGTCAGGAGCATGTCCCCGGAATTTGACATGAGTGGCACTGGTCGATACGATCCCGCCCACTTCAGTTCAGAGGCGAGTTGGATTTGCGTCCGCGATTGCGATCAAGACTCGGGAGTTCAGCTTCGCCCGCAGGGCTGGCAACCCAGGACCGCAGGCTAACAGACCTCAAGGATGCATCCGGCAGCACCGCGATCCTCTTAAGGAGGGAATTACAATGCGCAGGAGACTCGTCTCCGTTTACATCATGCTGGCTGTCATCGTCACCACGATGTTCCCGCTCTCGATGGGCTCGCTCGCACAAACGCCGGTAGCGGCGCCAAACACGGAAATATCCGGGACTATTGACGTCGCGATGGTGGCCAACCCGCAGATGGTCGCGCTCCAGGAGGTGGTCGAGTCCGGCGCCTTCAACGAGGCTTACCCGAACATCGTTGTCAACCTGACCGTCCTCCCGGAGAACGAGATCAGGCAGACCATTACGCAGGACGTGACCACGCAGTCCGGGCAATTCGATGTCTTCACTATCGGTCCATTCGAAGTCCCATTGTGGGCCGAGCAAGGTTGGCTGGAGGAAGTTGGCGAGGAGGCATCGGCCGATCCGACTTACAACCTCGACGATGTCTTCGAGAGCATGAAGGCCGGGCTCAGCTACGATGGTGGGCTCTACGCGCTACCGTTTTACGGCGAGAGCGCAATGACCTTCTATCGGAAAGACCTCTTTGAGGAGGCCGGGCTCGAAATGCCGGAGCGACCGACCTGGGACCAGATTGCAGAGTTCGCCGCGGCCCTCAACAAACCGGGCGAAGTCTCCGGCGTCTGTCTGCGAGGTCTGCCCGGCTGGGGCGAAATGGGCGCACCGTTGGGCACAGTGATCAATGCCTTCGGCGGTCGCTGGTACGACGAGAACTGGGTTGCGCAGCTCAATGACCCTGACTCGGCAGAGGCGATCCGCTTCTACATCGAGCTGCTCCAGAACTACGGACCTGAAGGTGCCAGTGGCAACGGCTTCACCGAGAACGAGACGCTGCTCATCCAGGGTCAGTGCGCGCAGTGGTACGACGCCACCTCAGCTGCAGAGCTCATCACCGATCCGGCAATCAACCCGGACTTCGAGCAAGTTGGGTTCGCCTACGGTCCTTCGAAGAAGCTCCCCACTGGCAATTGGCTGTGGAGCTGGAACTTCGCGATGGCGGCGAACTCGGACGCCAAGGACGCCGCGCTCGCCTTCATGATGTGGGCCACCTCCACCACCTATGTCGATACCATTGTCGCGATGGATGGCGGCTGGGGGCGCGCGCCGACCGGCGCCCGCGCTTCCGTGTACGAGAATCCATCGTACCAGGAGCGTGCCGCTGACTTCGCAGAGATCGTCCTCAACTCCATCAATGAGGCGAACCCGAACGAGCCGACGGAGGAGCCGGTGCCGTATACCGGCGGTCAATTTGTCCGCATCCCGGAGTTCCAGGAGCTGGGCAACGACGTCACACAGATATTTGCCTCGGCCCTGGTTGGCGACATCGAAATTGACGCCGCGATCGAGGAGGCCAACGAACTAGCCAACCAGGTCGCAATCGACGCCGGTTACCAGGAATAACCGGCGATATTCGACATCGAGGTGACGGCCGCGGAGAGTTCCCCGACCGTGTAGCGATCGAGGGGGTTGGAGTCGTCACTCCAACCCCCCGTCCCAACCACCGATCGAGGCAGATGCGGATCGACGGCTGATCCTAGTTTCCAGTGCGACGGAGCAGAAACCCCATGGCGATTGCGGAAACGCCGACACGCAGGCGAACATTGCTCCGCGCAGCGCCAGCCGCCAAGCGGGGTTTGGGCGATCACGAGATCGGCCGGCTGCTAGTCATGCCGGCGCTCATATTCGCAATCCTGGTAACCCAAGCACCATTCCTGCTCACCATTTGGTACAGCCTTCAACGCTGGAATCTCAACCGGCCGGAGCGCCGCGCATTTGTCGGGTTTGATAACTACATTTTCTTGGTCACGCGAGACCCCGCCTTCCTGGAAGCCATTACCAATACGGTCGTCTTCGTCGTTGGTTCTGTGCTCGCGTCTTTAGCACTTGGACTGCTCTACGCCGAGCTGGTCAATCACCGCTTTCCCGGGCGGGGGATTGTACGGACGATGCTGATCACGCCATTCCTGATCATGCCCGCGGCGGCGGCGCTGACATGGAAAAACCAATTACTCAACCCGAATTACGGCGTCGTCGACTGGACGGTCAACACGGTGTTGCCGGGGAACCCCGGACCCAGTTGGCTTGACGAATTTCCCATGCTCTCGGTAATTGCGGTCATTGTTTGGCGCTGGGCTCCGTTCATGATGTTGATTCTGCTTGCGGGGATGCAGTCGATCTCCGAGGAGGTGCGGGAGGCTGCCCGTGTCGACGGCGCGACCGCCAAGCAAGAGTTTTTGAATATCACGCTCCCGCAGCTCTGGCGATTCATGCAACTCGGCGGTCTGCTGGGCACCGTCTTCATCGTCCAGGAGATCGATCCCATCTTCATGATGACCGGCGGTGGTCCCGGTGATGCGACAACTACACTCCCCTATCTCGTCTACGAGAAAGCTCGTGAGTCGTTCGACATCGGCCGCGGCGCGGCCCTCGGCGTCATCGTCGTCTTGATCTCGATCGTGGCCATTACGTTCCTCGTACGCCTGCTGGACCGCATGCTCGAACGACGCGAGGCGTAACCATGGCAACACTCTCAACGCAGCGCACTAGGTGGCTCAATAGATTGGGCACCGGCCGCGGATTCTCAAAGGAGACGGCGTCGCCGCTCTGGGCAATCACCGCCTGGATCGTCGGGCTGATCGTCTTTTTCCCAGTACTCTACATGTTCCTGACCGGGTTCAAGACCGAGAATGCTGCGGTCGAGCTTCCGCCGAAGCTCGTCTTCTGGCCGACGTTCGAAAACTATGAAGCCGTCTTTGGCATCAACTTCCTGCCGTTCTTCCGCAACTCGATTATGACCTCACTGATCTCGACCTTCTTCGTGATGCTCCTTGCCATTCCCTGCGCGTACGCCCTGGCGCTCTATCGGCCCAAGAAATGGAAAGACATCCTGTTTTTCTTCATCTCCACACGGTTCCTACCCGTGGCCGGGGTCATCGTGCCGCTCTACGTGATCTTCAGCCCCACTGGCGATCCCCAGCTCGGCGGCCGGGGCCTGAACCTGCTCGGAACGTTGCCCGGACTGATCCTTCTCTACACGGCGATGAACTTGCCGATCGCCATCTGGATGCTGCGCTCATTCTTCGAGGAAGTACCGCGCGACGTGCTCGACGCGGCCCGAGTCGATGGCGCCGGTCTGCCGCGTGAAATGCTCCAGATCGTTCTGCCTATGGTCGCACCTGGCTTGGTAGCGACGATTTTTATCTCGATCATTTTTGCCTGGAACGAGTTCTTCCTTGCCTATAACCTGGCGCCAAAAGAGTCGACCGTGCCGATGTTCATGGTTCGCTTTGTGACGTCGGAGGGATTGTTCTGGGCGAAGTTGGCCGCCTCGTGCACTATGGCTGTGTTCCCGATCGTCTTGCTTGGCTGGCTGGCGCAGCGTCAACTGGTGCGCGGCCTCTCCATGGGGGCCGTGAAATAGCTGCGACCGCCGGAGGAGCTTATCCTCCCCGAAGTCACTGGTCAGTCATGGCCTATCAAGCCCAAAGTCGATTGCTACAAGTAAGCACCGGAGGTCTGCGATGAAAGCGGTCATGGTCGACGAGCCTGGCAAGGTTCGGGTCGTTGATGTCGAAGAACCAGAACCGGGACCTGATGAGGTTGTCCTCCGGGTTGGCGCCTGCGGAATCTGCGGCACCGATATCCACATCATCGACGGCGAGTTTCCGCCGACGGTCTATCCGATCATCATCGGCCACGAGTTCGGCGGTGAAGTGACGGCAGTCGGCGAGACCGTCAAGGATATTTCCGTCGGCGATCGCGTCGGAGTTGATCCCACGCTGAACTGCGGTGCGTGCTACTTCTGTCAACGCGGCATGGGAAACCTCTGCGAGCGCTGGAACGCGGTCGGCGTGGGCCATCACGCTGGTGGGTTCGCGGAATACGTCGCCGTTCCCGAGCGAGTCGTGTATCCCATCCCCGAGAACATGTCGATGAATGCCGCCGCACTGATCGAGCCGGTCTCCTGCGTGGTACGCGGCTTCCACCGCTTGCAACCGCAGACGGGAGAGACCTATCTCATCTACGGCGCGGGACCGATGGGGCTGCTGAACGCCCAAGTCGCCCGCTACAACGGGGCAAGCCTCGTCGCACTGATCGACATCAATCCCAGTCGGCTCGAGAGGGCAAAGAGCGATTTCGGCTTTGAATACGTGGCGACAAATCTCGAAGATCTTAGGTCCATCGCTCCGCGGGGGTTCGACAACGTCATAGAAGCGACCGGTGTGACGAAGGTGGCCGAAGCGGCAATCGACGCGGTCAAGCGGCGCGGAAAACTTCTCCTCTTCGGCGTCTGCCCGCCGGGAGAAAAGGCCAGCTACGACGCGTTCAAGATCTATAACGAAGAGATCTCGATCCTGGGGACGATGGCTGTCCTCAACTCGTATGGTCCCGCCATCGACATCCTCAACTCTGGAGCGATCGACACCGAGCGGATGGTGTCGGATACCTACACGCTCGAGCAGTTCCCGGAAGCCGTTGCCCACGTGCGCGCCGGCAAGGGCCTGAAGGTTCAGGTGGCAGGAACGAGCGCCTGACTGTAGGAGCTCGAGGAGCCGGTCAGAGGAACAGCAGCATTGCCCCGGCAATGAACGGGATGGCGACGACCGCCGAGCGTAGGACTCGTCGCGGCGCTCGTCGGGTGAAGCGCGCACCGATGTATGCCCCCGACGCCAGACCAATGGTCAGCCCCAAGAGATGCGGCAGCGAGACATCGCCGTGGCGGGCCAATGCGGCGCCCCCCGAGGCGCTAATGAATACCAGCACCAGCATCGTTGTGCCGACGGTCTGCCGCAACGGCAGGTGATGCACCGTGAAGAGTCCAAGTTGTATGAACGGGGCCATGCCGACGCCGAGAAAAGCCGCTGCGGCCCCTCCCGTGGCGCCGAGTCCAATTCCAGCGAGCCACTCGCGGTGGGATCTGAGGGATTCTCCCTGCCACACCAGCTCATGTGTCACTGGGACAGAGCCGGTCAATCGCGTTCTCACCCACATCAGAGCTGCAAGACCCCAGAGGGCGAGCCCAGCGGCCATTGCCAGCGTCCGATCGTCAATCGCCTGGCTAGTGTCCGCCCCGAGAACCGCACCGACTGCCCCTGCAATCCCGACAACGAGCCCAAGGCGCTGCGCGACGTTCCCCTCTCGCAGGTGCGAAATGGCTCCTGAGACGGTGACGAAAAACATGGCCGCGATTGCGGTGCCGATCGCCGTGTGAGCCGGCAGGCCAAACCCCGTCGTCAAGATCGCGACTGCA
>JAICRA010000393.1 GCA_025937615.1 Thermomicrobiales bacterium
CGAACAGGGCGCCGAGACGTCCATCTACCTCGCGAGCTCCCCCGCGGCGGAAGGAGTCACGGGCCGGTACTTCGTCAACAGCACGCCCAAGAAGTCCCACAAGGCGTCCTACGACGCCTCGACCACTGCCAGGCTGTGGCAGGTCAGCGCGGATCTGGTCGGCGTCCCGGCAGACGCGTCGTAGCCGCAGCGTGGTCGCAATAGCACCCACCGGCAGTGGCTGACCTTGTCCCCGCTCTCGTCGAGACAGGAACGCTCCGGGAACTCCGACCCCAGGTCTTCATGCCCTGGATCGAGAAACTCTGGGACACGCCGAATGTCGCACACGACAACCCCAGCGACCAGCGGTTCCACGCCTCGTTGATGCTCGGCTTCGCCAATACCGATGCCGTGCGGTCGTTCTTTGGAAGCGAGGAGATCGCGACGCTCTCGGGGAAGCTCCCCGAGTTCGTTTCCGCCGTTCACGCCTACGAGGTCAGCGAAGTGCTGACCTACGTCAAGGACGGCAAGATCCTCCCGCACGATCAGGCGTAGCCGCCGCCTCCGTAGACCTACGCGCTCCGGGTCGCACCTCTCTGAGTTTTCGCGCCCTAGCGACCGGTCATGCTGCTAACGAGCGTGACCAAGGCCGCTGCATAGAGCGTGAATCCAGAAGCCGAAGGTCTAGCGACGATCACCGGGTATGATCGTGAGCCGCGCGCCTGTAGCTCAGTGGATAGAGCGTCGGCCTCCGGAGCCGAAGGTCGCAGGTTCGAATCCTGTCGGGCGCGCCATTTCAACCTCTCGGAGCAGCGCCAGCGCCAATCCAGGCGCGTAGGCCGCCTGGGTCAGCCGGACACCCACGATCTCGGGGCCGGCGACCGTGATCCGGTCGTAGATGGCGTGGAGCACGTCTGCCTTCTCCTTCGACTTTCCCGGGGCTTGGAGTTACTCGCCGAGGGCGCGGAGCCACTCGACCGCGCGCTCGGCATGTAGTCCCGCGGCTGTCCGTTCGGTGACCACGTCCCGCTGCTGCCGCAGCACCTTCAAGGCGGGCGTGCGCCCAACACCTGTCGGCGCGCCAGCACAGATGTTCTATTTGTGCGCGTCATTCGGCCATCGCAACGTTGATCAGCGAGGCCGGCGCCGGTGCCCTGGCGAATCATCCCGGTCCGCACAGGTCATTCGTGGCCTGCCTACTGACTGGTTCTCTGGGCGATAGTGCAGCTCCTTGACGAGGCATGGGAGACGCCAGACTCGCGACGCGCTCGTCACGTCGTGTCGCGACCGCAGAATCAGAGGACCCAGAGGGTTTGCAAACCACGAACGTGATGGGCGTCGTATGTGAGGGTGGAGGGCCGTCCGTCCGGGGCGGGATCGGCGCGCTCGATGGAGGTTGGAGAGATGCCGAAACGACTCATCGCTGGCATCGCGGGTTCGTTTGTTCTCGTGCTGGCGTTTGCCTCGACGACGCTGGGCGCGTCGCAGGCTCGCAGGGTGACGATGCTAGACGACTGTGATGCGGCGACCTTCA
>JAICRA010000259.1 GCA_025937615.1 Thermomicrobiales bacterium
GCTCGTCATCCGGGACCAGAGTTGCTCCGGACATCGCGTCCAGATAGGCCCGCCGCAGCAGTTCCAGATCCTCTCGATCCGGGTCGCGCCTCGTCGCGATGGTGAGGAAGAGGCGGTGCAGCGCGTCGCGTAATGCGAGCGCCCGGCGCAGAGCCTCACGTGCCGCTGGTTCGTCCGCGTCGGCATGCGCGATCAGCCGCGTCGCGGTGGCGTCGGCGATCAGGCCGGCATGTTCTCCCCAGCGCACGAGATCAGGGTAGGACGTCAGGAAATCCTCGGGTCCGTGGCCGGGGCGGTTTTCGATCGAGTTGACGAAATCGAGGCACGGCGCTCCCCCGAGCAAGCGGAGATCCTGGAGAGCCATTCGTTGCGACGACATCACAACCACCTGTCAAGCACCCAACCCCCGAACCTCGATGTATGAGATTACCACCGAAGTTCATTTTGGTGGTGGCACGACACATGCGGTGCTATCTACCACCAATAGTGTTTTTAGTGGTGGACAGGAGAGCCGAGGATGGCGATATCGACCAGAGAACGTCATCGCGTGTTTGGCGTCTGCATGCCGAGACTGTCGCTCGGTGGATTGTGGCGGCACGCGGACTTCCGTCGGTTGTGGGCGGCTCAGTCCGTGTCATTGCTCGGTTCCGAGATTACGGCGCTGGGACTACCGCTGATGGCGGTCCTCGCTCTGAATGCATCCCCCGTACAGATGGGATTGCTCGCCGCCGCAGGTACGGCGCCATTCCTGCTCTGCAGTCTCCCGGTGGGGGTCTGGATCGATCGCCGCAGGCGGCGACCGGTGCTGATCGCGGCCGATGTTGCTCGGGCTGGACTCCTGGTGTCGATTCCGCTCGCGGCATGGCTCGGCATCTTGCGCATCGAGCAGCTCTACGCCGTGACGTTTCTCGTTGGCGTACTTGGCGTCTTCTTCGAGGTAGCGCACTACGCCTACGTGCCTACCCTCGTAGGTCGCGAGTCCGTGGTCGAGGGCAATAGCAAGCTTCAGATCAGCTATTCCGCCGCGGAAGCCGGCGGACCGGGTGTCGCGGGGTTGCTCGTGCAGTTGATCTCGGCGCCGGCCGCCATCGCGATCGATGCCCTCTCATTCCTGGTCTCCGCGGTTCTGCTGCGGCGGATCGAGGCGCCCGAACCGCCGGTCGAAACCGAGACATCGCGCGGTGTACGCCGCGACATCGAAGCCGGTCTGCGGGCGTTGCTCGGACATCGCTTATTGCGTCCGATCGTCCTGGCCTCCATCACCGAAAGTATCTTCCTCAAGGGAATCGCGGCCATCTTCGTGCTCTACGCCACGCGTGAGCTCGAGATCAGCCCGGTCATGCTCGGAGTGATCCTGGCGATCGGCGGCCTCGGCGCCATTCCCGGCGCCCTCCTCTCCGCGCCCGCGGCAGAGCGTTTTGGCGTTGGCCCGACCATCATCGGCGGCTGGCTGATCGCAATGGCGGCTTGGCTCCTGATTCCACTGGCGACCGGCCCGCTCGCCGCCCCGGTGCTGGCGGCGTGCATGTTGCTCAGTGGCGTAGCGGGAACGATCGTCAATGTGCAGCAATGGAGCCTGCGCCAGCTAGTGACGCCCGACGCGCTGCAGGGGCGGGTCACCGCCAGCCATCGCTTCCTCGTCTACGGCGCCTACCCGCTTGGGGCGTTGCTCGGCGGCTGGCTCGGCGCAACACTCGGTCTGCGGCCAGCGATCACGCTCTGCGCGCTCGGGGCGCTCACGGTGCCTGTATGGGTCGCCGTTTCACCGTTGCGGCGGCTGCGCGAGCAACCAACCGCCGGCATGCCGTGACGGAGACCGTTACGACATGGTCGGCCGCGCCATCTGAGGCATTGCACCGGTGGCGCTCGCCGCGCTCTCCTCGTACAGTCCGCGTCGTGGGTAGTCTCGGTCACCGGGAAAGCGGTGAAGGAGGCGGCGATGCACATCCCGGGGTTTGCGGACCTGGAGCCATGGGACGTGGTCAAGGGTGCAGTCAAGAGCTTCCTCGACGACGACATGATCACCTACGCGGCGGCGTTGTCCTTCCACCTCACGCTCGCGCTCTTCCCCTTCATCATCTTCCTGCTCACTCTGCTCGGCGCATTGGGATTGTCGGATTTCTTCGACAGAGTGCTCGTCCAGGCCCAGGCGGCGCTCCCGCCGGATGCATACGAACTCCTGGCGCGCGTCATTGGTGAAATTCGCGGACAGCCGCGGGAAGGCTTGCTCTCCGTCAGCATCCTCTTCGCGGTCTGGGCGGCATCGACGGGGATGCGCTCGGTGATGAATGCGCTCAACGCCGCGTACGACGTCGAGGAGACACGGCCGGCCTGGAAGCGCTACCCCCTGTCGATCATCTATACAATTGGTCTGGTGGCCGTGGTGATCGCAGCGGCGGTATTCAGACTGATCGGCCCGTGGGCGGCGCAGCGGTTTGCCAACCAGTTGGGATTGACAACGGCGGTGGCTAAGGTCTGGACCTGGCTGCGCTGGCCGGTGGTGGTCCTGCTCTTGCTGCTGGTGGTTGCGCTCATCTACTACCTGGGTCCCAATATCAGCCAGCCGTTCCGTTACGTGACGCCGGGTTCGGTCAGCGCCGTTGTCGTCTGGATCCTTGCCTCGATCGGGTTCTCCCTCTATGTCGAGAATTTCGGTAACTATGGCGCCACCTATGGCAGCCTGGGCGGGATGGTCGTGCTGCTCCTCTATTTTTTCGTCTCGGCGGCGGTGCTGCTGTTCGGCGCGGAGGTCAACGCCGTGATCCACCCGGCCCATGGGCCACGGTCGGAAAACGTCACCCCCGGGCAGTGAGCGTGTAGCGTCGAACCCGCCGCGGTCCGGCGGATGTCATAGGGCCGGCAGTCTCGGCAGAGACAGCAAAACGCCGACAAGTTCCGCGCTTGCGCGCGAGCCTCGTCGGCGTCTGCTGCGCCGCCCACTTTAGGGATTGCTCCCCTCCGCGTTCAGCGTACAGTGAACGTACACCCTCCGTGCCCCGTTGTCAATACCC
>JAICRA010000198.1 GCA_025937615.1 Thermomicrobiales bacterium
CCAGGCGAAAGTTCGAAGAGTACGGCGTGGACCGGGCGATCTGGGTGGTCGACACCCGCCAGTCGCTCTATTTCCAGCAGATCTTCAAAATCCTCGAGCTGTGGGGCTTCGAGCAGGCAAGGCAGTCCTTCCATCTCGGGTATGAGATGGTCGTCTTGCCTGAAGGGGTCATCTCCTCCCGCAAGGGGAATGTCCCCGTCTACGACGATGTGCGCGATGCCGTGCTGGCGAGGGCGCGCGAAACCATCGAGGAGAAGAACTGGGAGCTTGCGCCGGAGCGGAAAGCGCAGGTCGCCTGGGAGGTAGCGCTCGGCTCGCTGAAGTACGCAATGCTGGCGCGCGACAACACCAAGGTCGTCCTGTTCGATCTGGAGGAGGCGCTCTCCTTCGACGGTCACTCGGCACCCTACATCCAGTACGCGCACGCGCGGGCCTGCCGCATCCTCGAGCACGCCGGGGAAACGGAGGAGACGATTCTGGCTCGGCTGGAGGGGCTCGATTTCGGGGAGTTGCAGCCGGAGGAGCTTGGCCTGCTGCAGGGGATCGCGTCGTTGCCCGAAGAGATCCAGCGCGCCGCCGCGGAGTACCGTCCACTCCTGATCGCTACGTACGTCTACGACCTGGCGAAGCGTTTCAACGACTTCTATCACGCCTGCCCGGTGCTGACCTCTCCGGAGCCAACTCGCACCGCCCGCCTGGCGTTGACAGCGGCCACCCGTCGCACGATTGCTAACGGTCTTGCGCTGCTGGGGATTGCGGCACCAGCGGAGATGTAGGGGGTGCCGCTGACGCTCAGGGGGTGAAGGGGGAGAGGAGTACGAAGCAATCGTCCGTCGTGCTTCTTCCCCCCTTGAGCCGCAGGCGACTCCCCCTGAGGCAGTGAAACCGCCGGCGCCCCCTGAACGGAGTGGCACCCCCAGAGGCGAAGCCGACACCTCCTCCTTGCAGTGTCCCTCCCGTAGAATATTCTAAGGCGTGGAAACGATATTTCGATCTTGAAAAAGATAGCTCGGCGCGCTGCGAACCTCGCGCAATAACACCGATTTGACATCCTCGGCACGAAGTCTGGCATTCTTTACCGGTATGGCCCCCGATCCGGCACCGGTGGTGAAACCGAAAATTGACACTGTACGTACAATAGGGTGAGATCTGTGACCGTTAGGCACAGGACTTGCTAACGGGAAGAAACCCGCCTTCTACCCCGGGCGCACGTTCACCGGTCGAGGAGTTTGAAATGCGCGAGTTCGCGACGATTTTTCCCACCCAGACCGTCTCCGCGGATGAGGCCCCGGGGGTTCGCGGTGCTGACGAGTCTTGGGACGATGAGGATGTTGTCGATAGCATTCTCCGACTCGTTGCCGACCATCACCGCGCGGTCGGCGCGGCAATTGGAAAGCGTTCGTTTTCACCGAGTCTGGCCGAACTGCGGCAAAGCCCGCTCGGGCAGGATCTGCGCCTGCTGGCCGTGGCCGGGTACGGTGACGTTAGCCGCGACCATGTGCAGGAGACAGTCGGACGCGTTACAGATCTCCTGCTCCGTCCGCTTGCAGCCGAGGGGATGGTCATTCCCGCCTGGTTCTGGCGTTCGGCCATCGGCAAGATGGTCGCCCGCGCCGCGCGCGTCACCTACGGTGACGATGGGCTGATGAGCATCGCAGAGGCCGCCGATCGACTTGAGGTTGCTCCGGCAATCGTCGCCGGTTGGACGACCGACGGCGCGATCACCATGATCCCGGATGAGGCGGGCCGCCCGCTGGTGCCGCGCGACGCCATCGAGAAACGGCGCGCGGTGGCTCGCGAGCTGGCCGGTCTGAAGATCGAGATCGAAACCGGCGAAGACGTGCTCGTCCGCGAGCAGCGCCTGGCATCGTAAGCGAACGTCCAAGCGCGATCGGTCCCCTCCGGTCGCGACGCACGAGACGCCCGTATCCGGACCCTCCCGGCACGGGCGCCTCCGTGTAAAGCGGATGGCCTATCTCGCGACCGGCTCCCGCTCCAGGACGTCGAGCACCTCGGCGGCAACTTCGTAGCGGCCAAATGACGGCATCAGGTAAACCCCCTGCACGAGTGGACGGAGCTCCTGCAGCAACTCCTGCGCCATTCTGACGCCTTCGCGACGGCCATCCGGCCCCGCCAAGCGCATTCGCTCCCGAGCCTCATCACTCAGCGTGATGCCCGGCACCTCGTTGTGCAAGAACTCGGCGTGTTTGCTGCTTTGCAGCGGCAGGATGCCAGCCAGGACTGGCACAGGTAGACGTTCGACGCCGTAAACATCCAGGAAGCGCGACCATGAGGCCGGGTCGTAGATCGGCTGGGTCATAACGACGTGCGCGCCCGCCTCGAGTTTCGCCCGCAGGCGCCCCGCCTCGTGCTTGAGATCGGCCCGCGTAGGATCGACGGCGCACGCGATGGTGAACGCGGCTGACCGCCCGATCGACGCCCCGGCCGAGTCGGCGCCGCTGTTGAGACGTTCCAGGATTCGGATCAGTCCGATCGAGTCGACATCATAGACCGCCGAGGAATCGGGGTAGTCGCCGAGGCTGGGCGGGTCTCCAGTGAGAGCGATGATATTGCGCACACCGACCGCGTGCGCCCCCAGCAGCTCGGACTGCAATCCCATCAGAGAGCGATCGCGGGTGGTGAAGTGCAGGATCGTCTCCACTCCGGTGCGGTGCTGGATGAGGTAACACATGGTCAGGGCGCTCATCCGGACGCGGGCCATCGGCGAGTCAGCGACGTTGATGAAATCAACACCCGCTTCCTGTAACAGACAGGCCCCGTCCAGCGCCTTGGTCGGATTGAGACCTTTTGGCGGATCGATCTCGACGCTGACCACGAACTCGCCCCGTTCGAGCTTCTGGCGCAGGCGGGTCGGCCCCTCGGCCGGGATCAGATCGAGTTCCGGCGCGGTCAAGATGCGCGTGCGACGACTAGCTGGCGTGGACACCTGTGGGGGCGCACCATCACCGCGTTCGCCCATCCACGCATTGAGCGCCTCTCGCATCGCCGCCGTGTGCAGTGGGGTGGTGCCGCAGCAGCCGCCGATGATGCGCACCCCGGCTTCAGCGGCGCGCCGGGCGAAGCTTGCAAAATACTCGGGCGACGACGGGTAGATGACACGCCCGGCGACATGCGCCGGCCAGCCTGCATTGGGCATGCAGGAGACGGCTGGAACGGTTCCATTCCACTCGCCCACATGACGGACCAGCACCTCGACGACCGGCAGCAGCCGCTGCGGTCCGACGGAGCAGTTCGCCCCGATGGCGACCAAGCCCAGCTTGGAGAGCCGCACGGCGACTTCTTCTGGCGAATTGCCGCCAATGGTGCGACCGTCCTCAGCGAAAGTCATCGAGGCGACGATGGGGAGATCGCTCACATCGCGTGCGGCACCGACCGCTTCCGTCATCTCGTCCAGGCTGCCGATCGTCTCCAGCACGAGGAGGTCGACGCCTCCCTCGAGCAATGCCTCGATCTGCTCGCGAAACGCCGCCCGCACCGCCTCCGGGGAGACGACCCCAAAGGGCGCCAGGGTGCGCCCGGTCGGACCGATCGAGCCCGCCACCAGCGCCGGGCGACCGGAGATCTCACGCGCTTCGCGCGCCAGCCGCACCGCCTTCTTGTTGATCTCGCGCACCCTGTCGGCCAGTCCGAACGCCTCCAATTTGAAGCGATTGGCTCCAAAGGAATTCGTCTCCAGCAGGTCGGCGCCGGCGTCGAGGTAGGCGCGGTGCGTGTCGAGGACGAGCTCGGGACGGGAGAGATTGAGCGCGTCGAACGACTCGTCGAGGGATGCTCCGGCGGCATAGAGCATGGTGCCGATGGCACCATCGGCGAGGATCGGG
>JAICRA010000015.1 GCA_025937615.1 Thermomicrobiales bacterium
CCTTCCAGTCCACTTTCATCCAGGCACTCAGATCGGGGTCATTGTGCAGGGCCAACTGACCTACAGCGTCTATACTGGTCAGATCATCTGGTACCGGGCTGATGCTCCGTCAAATGAGCCAGATATAATCCGCCCTGGCGAAACTGTGGTCGTGCGCCCGGGCGACGCACTGGTCGAGTCCCCAGACTCGATCCACCAAGGGCGCAACAACGGCCGCGAGCCGCTGGTGATCTACCTGTCAACGCTCTTCCCAGCCGACGCTCCGCGGGCCGTCATCGTCGAGGCGAGCCCGGTCCCCTGATGTCACCGTGACGCTGTCCACCCCGCTTTCCGGGAATGTCCTGCACGGCCGCTTTGAGGCCCCAGCTCAGGTGGACGAAGAATTCGGCATTTATGTCCACATCCCCTTCTGCTCCCACATCTGTCCCTACTGCGACTTCAACACGTACGCAGGACAGTCGGCGCGCATTCCCGCCTACGTCGAAGCCGTAGGGAGGGAGACGGAGCTGTGGAGAAACCAATTCGCCGGTCGTACGGCTGCCTCGATTTTCATCGGCGGCGGCACTCCTTCGCTCCTCGACCCGGGGCAGATCAAGGTCATCCTCGCCACCTGCAATGCCGCCTTCGAACTGGCCGCTAGCACCGAAATCACAATTGAAGCCAACCCCAACAATCTCGATGAGAGAACCTGTTCAGGTTTGCTCGAGGCAGGGGTAAATCGTCTCAGCATTGGCGCGCAGACGCTCGACAGGCGCGGCCTCCGGGTGCTCGGCCGGATGCACGAGGCCGAGCACGTGGCGCGAGCGGTCGCCTCAGCCCGCCGCGCCGGATTCGAGAACGTCAGTCTCGACTTCATCTACGGCTGGCCCGGCCAGACGATCGACCAATGGGGCTCCGATTTGAACCGGGTCTTGGCCGGTGAGGCCGGCGGCCACCCGCCGGACCATCTCTCGCTCTACGGTTTGATAGTCGAGCCAGGTACGCCAATGGCCGAGGCGGTCCAGCGCGGCATTCTGGTTCCAGTCGACGATGACGCAGCGGCTGACTTTCATGAGCTCGCGGTGTCGACGCTGGCGGACGCGGGATGGATCCACTACGAGATCGCGAACTGGGCCGCCTCGCCACGAACTGCCTCGCGGCACAACGCCATCTACTGGCGAAACGGCGACTACGCGGGGGTCGGTGCCGGCGCTCATGGCCACGTGGGGAATCGGCGCACCATGAACCAACTGTCGCCAACCCGCTACATTGCCAGTCTCGAGCGCGGCGACAAGGTGGTCACGAACGTCGAAGAAATTAATGAACGCACGGCTATGGGCGAGACGATGATGCTTGGACTGCGGCTTCTGGAGGATGGTGTATCGGCGCTCTCGTTCGCCCGGCGACACCGCGTCTCGCTGTTCGAGCAGTTTGAGCCACAGATCGCCCGTCTGACGTCGATCGGCCTGCTCGAGGCAGACGACCGACGGGTCCGGCTCACTGAGCGAGGGGCACTGCTGGCAAATGCGGTTTGTGTTGAGTTCCTCTAAGTGTGAGCTGTTCACCCCGGGCCGAATTCGAAGCGTACCAACGCGCGGCCGAAACTCTGCACGCTCTTATACGCGGCGAGCGCTTCGCGTCAAACTCGGCTGCAAGCCGTCGACAGCGAGCAGAGGTCAGGCTCAAGCGAGTCGCCGCAGTCCTTGGGGCGGTCGACAATCCGCAACGTCGCTACCCGGTCGTTCATATTACCGGGACGTCAGGCAAGGGCTCGACTGCCGCTGCGATCGCCGCCGTTCTGTCGGCGGCTGGTTATCGTGTCGGCCTCCGCACATCTCCATATGTGCAGGTGGCGACGGAAAAACTCCAAATCGGACCGTCGCTGATCGATGCGCACTCATTCGCCAAAATGGCGGCACGGGTGCTGGGCGTAGCGGGGCGCCAAATCCGGTTGGGCGGGGCAGAACTGCCCTTCAGCTACGCTGAAGCGTGGAGTGTGCTTGGCTACTGGTGGTTCGCCGAGCGGACCGTCGACATCGCCGTCGTGGAGGTGGGAGCGGGCGGCCGACTCGACGCTACCAATGTCATCGATCCAATCGCGAGCGTGATCACGAGCGTCGGTCTCGACCATCTTGTCACGCTCGGGCCGAGCATTACCGATATCGCGTGGCACAAGGCCGGCATCATCAAGCCCGGGTCGACGGCCATCGTTGGCGACCTTCCCGCGGAAGCCCTATCGGTCATCGCCGAAGAAGCGAAGCGAGCTTCGGTCGACCTGATTCAGGCCCACGCTTCACACGGTTCGCGGCCCGATGTGCCGCCGGTGGGGCAGGGATTCAGAGCTCGCAATGCCGACGTGGCGGGGGCCGTGGCAAGCGTCCTCATTCAGCGCGGATTCCGGATTTCCGAAGCGGCTATTGCGCACGGACTCCGCTCCGCGCGGCTCCCGGGAAGGCTGGAGAGAATGCCGGGAACCATCGAACCGGCTGTTTGGATCGACGGAGCTCACAACGAAGACAAGATCGCCGCCCTCACCTTAGAGGCCGCCGGACATTTCGGAGCAGGCGCATTGCCGGTCATCGTGGTCGGAATGTTGAGCAGCAAGGACTCCTCTGGAATTCTCGCCAGGCTTGGCGGCGCCGCGTCGACCATCATCGCAACGGAGCCGTCCGTCATTGGCAAAGAGTCCGTCGCGGCAGACGCGCTCGCCGAGGCAGTGGCTGCTTCCGGCTTTGCCGGAGCCGTGTACGCCGAACCAACTCCCGATGCCGCAGTGCGGCTAGCCGAGGATGTCGCCAGACGCGATGGGGCAGACGTGCTGGTTACAGGGTCAATGTATCTGGCAGGGCAGGTTCGCCGCCGCTGGTTCCCCGATCGGGACGTTGTGCTGCAGCGAAACTCTTGGCCGGGCGTGAACGAGGAGAGCGGGTTAGGTCCGCTCCGACCTGTCCGTCGCCTTGTATGCGACAAAGCCGATAGCAAAGGCGATGAGACCGCCGATCAACAGGAATCTGCCGATGTTGATGAGCTGGTCGTCCGGTAACAACGTCGACGTGCCCATTCCGTAGAGCGTGAACCCCACCGACGCTCCGACCGCACCGAGTACCACGAGCCAACCCCAAATGTTCACCAGCCGCTCCTCATCATTGACCCTCACTTCGCAGCGCTTCAGGCATCGCTTGCGCTAGGCTATCGGAAGGCCCCGACCCCGTCGACCTGGGTTCCAGGCTGTGTCACGGGACCGGGGTTGCGACAGCGACTGGCTCGGGTTCCGTCGGTACGCCCGCCGACCGCGCCAGCGTATCGAGAATCTCGCCAAGCTCTTCCTGAGCCTCGCCATAGGCTGCCCAGTCGCCCTCCTGGAGTGCCCGTTGCCCTCGCTCATATGCTGCCAGGGCGTCCGCCACGGTTCCGCTGATTGGGGCGGCTCCCGCCGCGAGATCCCCTTCGATATTTGTTGTGGCGGCTCCGGGCCCACCCGCCCGTTCTTCGCCCGCAACGGCTGCTAGGGCCTCCTCGAGCGTGGGCCGCATCTCGACCTGCTCCGCCGTAGCTACGATAACGAACGTCAACTCGGTCGGCGCGCCATTCGTCCCCGTGGCCTGAAGGTATACCGGCTGCACATACATCACCGTTTGTTCTACCGGGAGGACCAAAAGGTTTCCGGTGATGACCCGCGAACCGGACTGACTGAGGAGGGTGAACTGCTCAGAAATTTCCGGATCCTGGTTGATACGTGCTTCGACTTGCTGCGGGCCAAAAACGGTTGTCTGGCGCGGGAACCGGTAGACGACCAGCCGGGCGTCACCGCTTGGATCCGATTGGCCAGCCATCCAGGCCGTCATATTGGGCCGATTGATTGGAGTGAAGGGGCGAATGAGCTTGAACCCCGTTTCACTCTCTCCCGGCAATGGAAGCGTCATGTAATACGCCTCCATCGGCCGCAGCACACTCTCGGCTTCTCCATCGGTTTCAACCGGCTCCGCGGCGACCTCCCAGCGGTCCTCGCCGTTATAGAAGGCAGTGGGA
The DNA here is from genome assembly GCA_025937615.1 of Thermomicrobiales bacterium. The sequence continues at coordinate 4,009 of JAICRA010000015.1, forward strand.
TCGGTCACGTGATACGCTGAGAAGACTCGAGATTGCAAGTCAAAGAGATCTTCCGGATAGCGGAAATGCTCTGCCAGCGTCGGCGGAGCTTCACTGATCGGCGTGAACATCTCCCTGAACAGCGCTGTGTAGGCGTCGGCAATTGGATCGGGCATTGCCGTGCGGTAGAACGTAACGGTGCCGTCGTATGCATCCACGGTCGCCTTGAAGGTGTGCCTCGCGTAATTCACTCCACCGGATGGGGTTGAGTTCGGGAACCGGTCGGTCGCCGAATACGCGTCGAGGATCCAGATCAGGCGGCCATCCACTACCGTCAAGTACGGATCCCCGTCGAGCAAGAGAAATGGCGCAATGGTGCTTACGCGGTCCGCGATCGATCGCTTCAGCAACACGCGTGACTCTGCCGTTAGTTCGTCGGTGAACAGAACTCGACGGTCCCCGAGGTTGATAGCCAGTATTAGGCGCTTCAGGTAGTCGTCGAGCCCGATTGATCCGCGCGCCAGCCCCTCATAGCTATGTGTTGGCGTGTCGCCCGGGATGCCATTAACCTCTTGTACTCCTGTCTTGACCGCGACCCACGTGCTCTCTAGCTCCCCGAAATAGATCTCCGGGCGAGCGATGGTCATCACGCCCGCCTGTTCGGGCGGGATGCCCCCGACGCTGAAGACTGGCAGGCCCTGGCTCGTCGCTTCATTGATCGGACTAATGACTCCCCCATAGCCATGTGTATACGAGAGATGCTGGTTGGTCCACGTTTGGGCGTTCGCAGGTAGGCCTTCGGTCTCCAACTCTCGTGCGGATACCAGAACCTGCTGCACCTCGTCTTCTTCAGGGTAACGGTCGACATCGACGTCGTTGAAGACGTAGTACGGCACAAACGACCGCAGCTGCTGAAATGTCTGCCTTGCGATTCTGTAGTCCCAGAGCCGTACGTTGCGAAGAACCGGGGAATCCGCCTGTAGAGCACTAGCTGGCGGCTCGCCCTGCCCGCTGATGCTGCGTGACTCCACGTCGTGGAGACCAAAGCCTTCTCGAGTAAAAGCGATGTTATTCGCGATGTATGGCGTTTCGCGCTGCAACTCGTTCGGCTCGACGATAGCCTGCTGCACGAGTCGCGGCACGACCGCGCCCAGTCCTACCGCCACTATCCACGCGACAGCGAGGATGCCCAACCAGCGCACCTGCTCCATCCGCCGGCTCACCACCAGTACCACCGCCGCGAGCACCGAAACGATGGCAAGCACGTAGTTGAGCGGCCGTACGACCGTCACGTCAGTGAACCCCGGCCCATAAGCAAAGCCTCGCTGGGAGTACTGCAGAAAAAAGTTCGCGAGGACATACCCGACGCCAAATAGGATGAGAAGCAGCGCCGCCAGACCGAGGAGGTGCCGTCGGCTCTGCGGGGCAGTTTGCAACTGGTCGAGCCGGTCCAGACCGCGCATGCCGAGGTAGATCAGCGCCACCGCGACAAGTGTTACGAGGACAGTCGTGAGGGCCGCTCCATGCGCGATTTCAAGAGCGGGCAGCCTGAAGACGTAAAAACCGGCGTCCATGCCGAAAACAGGATCGGTGATTCCGAAGCTGGTTCCAGCTAACGCGAGTCGCCAGGTTACCCACTGCTCGGCGGCAAACCACCCGGCGAACACGGCCAGGACGACAGTCAGCAACCAGAGCAGCCAGCGGAGAATTCGACTCGACGCGAGGCGCGCGCTCCGACCCACACTGTCGCCCCGCCGCAAAGCGAGATTCCAGTTTGCGGCGAAAAACCCGCCGACCAACAGCGAAGCGACAAGGAAGGCAAGTGCGCCGGAGGTGTACCGCGTCGTCAGCGCCGTCTGGTAGCCCACGCTCTCGAACCACCACCACTGAATCCAGAACCGCGCGGTCACCCAGATAAAGGCAAAGACGCCTAAGAGAACCAGCGCGGTAATCAGCATGCGCCTCGTTGCTGGAGACGGCGACCAGGCGCGCGGAGCGCTCGCCGACGATCCACCGGATCGGGGGCGCTGCATTCCGCGCAGAATTCGTTCCGCCGGGTTCATCGGGAGTGTGCCCTTTTCAACCAGAGAGCCTTTCCGGCCAGTTGCCGAGACCAGTGACAAGGGGATTAGAGCGTGGACGCTCTACTGTCGGGCGGCAGTCAGTGTACCCTGCATGTAGTAATCGGCCCGCTGGCGACGAACCAGTGTTTTGGAGAGCCTCAGATTGCTGGCAGTAACGAGTCTCGGCAGCGGCAGCTCGGGGAATGCACTTCTGGTGCAAACGGCGGAAGCGGTCCTGCTGGTCGACTGCGGAGTCGGCGTTCGGCGACTGCAGCGTGCGCTCGCGGCCGTGGGACTGACCATGGCGGATATCGACGCCGTGTTGATCAGCCACGAGCACAGTGACCACATTCGGGAACTACCTCGGTTGATCCGCCAACAGACTCCGGTCCTTAGCACACGCGGTTCAGCGCGCGCTGCCAACATACCCGCGCGCTTGTGGGAAGAGACTCGCGGGCAACGTCCCGTGCGACTTGCGGACGTTGAGATAGTTGCCATCCCTGTACGCCACGATGCAGAGGACCCATGCGGATTCTTGATTCGCTCCCCTGCCGGATCCGTCACTGTCGTAACCGACTTGGGCTGTCCTTGCCTGGCCGCTATGGATGCGATCGGCGAGTCGCGGCTGGTGGTTTTGGAAGCCAACCATGACGAGGCGATGCTTCGCCGTGGCCCGTATCCGGAGCGACTACAGCGCCGCATTCTGTCGGACTCGGGTCACCTCTCGAACGCGGGCTGCGCCGACCTGCTCGCGCAGGCCATCCGGGGATCGAATCAACCACCTACCGTCTGGCTGGCCCATCTATCCGAGACCAACAACCGGCCACACCTCGCGAAGCAGACTGTTCAGCGCCGGCTCGCCCGGGCGGGCCTGCAGCTCGATCTGCATGCCTTGCCGCGGAGAGAAATCAATGAAACCTGGTCTCCGGAAACGGCGAAACCGGGGATTGCACAATTGACACTCGATCTCCTGGTTCCCAGCGCAATTTCGGAAGACCGGGCCGTTGCAGGCTGGGAGCGACCGTGATCGGCGCCAGACCTCGCGAATCATAGATCCAAGGACGGGGCCCGAACGCGTTGGAACTCTTGGCTCTCCTTCATGATCGTCTCTCGATGACAGTGCTGCTTTTCATGGCTGCAGTTGGAGCCTGGGGGATCTTCGCTTACCTCCGGGGTCAATCGATTACCGGGAGCTACGCGGGAGCGCTGGTGATCGGCGAGGCGCTCGTCCTGGTGCAGGGCGGCGCGGGACTGGCCGTGTTCGCGACCGGCGCGCGACCACCAACGGCGACGCACTACCTGTACGGACTCACGGCGATTCTTGTTATGCCGTTCGCCTGGTCATACCTTCGAACACGGAGTCAGCGGCAAGCACTATTGATCTACAGTCTGATCGCGCTGTTCATCTTCGGACTTGCCGTGCGCGGCATCACTACCGGTCGCTGAGCCGCTGCCGGGGCGCGTCGACCGCGATCCCTCACCCTAGAGATCGAACAACCGGTGCCGCAAACCGTATCTCTCGCGGTGGAAGGCCCATCGGTGCCTGTTATCCGTCAGTTGCCAGATTGTCACGACAACGAAACTTTCGAAAGGCATACCGCCTGCTGGCCATCCATGGGTACCAGTTTCGTTCGAACCAACGGCGCGCTGTTGACCCTCTGCTATGCTGAGCGTACACTCTGACCGTACTCGCGCATCCTTCGCCGATGAGCCGGTTTTGCCGCACGGATGAAAGGAGAACCCGTGGACTCAGGGTTGCCGGACTACCAAGCGGCGATCGACGATGCGCTCCAGCTCGTCTACAGCCAACACCATCGTCTTATAAGCCAATTGCACCCCGAGTCCTTTCGGGAATTGACCCTGAGCGATCTTCAGGGCGGGCCCCTTGGGCGTGACCTTCAGCGGCTTGCGGCGCTGGCCCGGGGTGAAGCCCGCGAGTCAAAAGACCTCGTCCTCTCCGCCATTGACGCTGTTCTCCAGGTGCTCTTTTGGCCGGCGGCTGCCGAGGATTACACCGTGCCCCGGTCATTCTGGGACACAGATCTGGGTCGCATGCTCGCGCTCGCAAAGTACCGCGCCTACGATCCAACAGAGTTGGTCAGTATCGGCAGCGCCGCACAACAGCTCGGCGTAACGCGTCCCACGATCTACCGCTGGATGGATGACCGGACACTTAATTACGTACGGGACGACATGAGCGGCCGGACCTTCGTAGTGCGCCGCGACATAGATAATCTGAAGCGAGTCGCGGCCGAGCTCTCCGCCCAGGGCTAGACCTGCGTCTGGACCGAGTTCGACCGGATCCAGTTCGCGGCGTCGCCGCCGACTCGCGCAGCGACCGGCTTTCCGTCGCGCAAGAATACCCGCGGCACCCGTTCCCGAATTCCCACGATCACCTCATAGGCATTGGTACCCATCAGGTCGGCCATTTCCTCGATCGAGGGGGCTCCCGACTGAGGGTCTCCGCCCATAATCGTGACGGCATCGCCAAGCGCAGGTTGGGCTCCTTCGGGCACGGCGACGACGATTTGATCCATTGAAACCCGGCCGATCACGGTTGCACGCCGGCCGTCGATGCCTACCCAGGCGCGTCCGGACAGCGCGCGCCGATAGCCATCGGCATAGCCAATCGGCACCAATGCTCCTCGCATCGGCGCATTAACGCGATATGTCCGGTTGTAGCCGACGGTGTCTCCCGGTGCTAAGTTAATCAGGCGAGTTATCCGGCTCTCAACGCGGATTCCGGCACCCATACCGGGCAGCAGCCGCACCGCCAGAGAAGGCGCTACGCCGTACAGCGCGATTCCGGCCCGGGCAATCGCGTACTCGGTTCCACGCCCGGTAAGAATGCCGGCGCTGTTGGCCGCATGGAGCGGCGGCAGCCGCACGCCGGCTTCTCGCACGGCGTGAACCACCTGCTCGAACACCTCAATCTGCGCGTCGGTAAACGGCTCGTCTGGCTCGTCCGCGGAGGCGAAGTGAGTGAAGATGCTGGCAAAGCGAAGATATGGGTCACTCGCTATCCGGGTCGCAAGCGCTATCGCCTCTGATGCGGTAGCGCCGTAGCGTCGCAGACCGGTATCGACCTTAAGATGAACCGGGACCGGCGACTCAGAGCCAACTGCCCGGGCCGCTTGCTGCACCGAGTCCAGCAGCCACGCGCTACCGACTGTAATCTCGAGGTCGGCCTCGCAAGCAGTCAACGCTTCGCTCGCGTCGACCGAACCGAGCAGTACGATCGGCGCATTGACGCCGCGCGCTCTTAGAGCTTGTCCCTCGCCGATAGTCGCCACCCCAAGCAATGTTGCCCCGGCCTCGAGCGCGGCACCCGCGATCAACGGCGCACCATGCCCGTACCCGTCGGCCTTGACGACGGCCATGAGTTGGGTCGACACGGGAAGCGCCGAGCGGAGCGCGCGTACATTGCCCTCGATCGCATCGAGGTCGACCACGGCTCGCGTGGCACGAATCCCGTCCATATCAATCTTGGAAGGAGGTGCCACCGGGGTCCTCGTGGCAGTTAGCTCCCGCCGGTTTCTCGTGGCGCAGAGACGGTCTCCAATTGAGCGATCAGCTCGACGAGTCCACTTCGCGTAGCGAGACCGACGATCTGTCGGGCGTCGTCGACGACCGGTACGGGGTTGACGCGCTGCTGGAGCATGAGTGTGGCGAGCTCGGCCACTGTCGCGGAGTCCCGAATGCTTATGACCGGCGAGGTCATCAACTCCTCCGCTGTGGTGGCCACCACCCGACGCAGCTCTTCTTCAAACGGTGTTCCGGCATCCGCGACAATCACCGCGTCCAAGAATGTAGCGATTGACGGCACGTCGACGGCAGCCTCGCGTTGAATCAGATCGGCCTCGGTAACGATCCCGACCAGCTCCCCTTCAGCGATCACGGGAAGACCGGGGACGCGATGCTCGACCATCAACCTCGCCAATTCAGCGATTGGGGTCGTGGGCGATGCGGTCGGCACCTCATTCCGCATCACATCCCTGACGGAGGGTTCCGCTCCCGACACCATCCTAGGCTCCCAATTCTTCGAGCGTGCGAAGCTCCGCGGCGATAGCCTTGGGCAAGTCTCCGGCAACGACCCCAAGTGTTCCGTACTCCGCCGACGTCCGCTCGGCCGCACGACACCCGACGTAGACTGCTAGAGCTGCGGCGTCCGGGCCACTGAGTCCTTGTGCCAGCAACGCACCGATCGAACCACTGAGAACGTCGCCGCTACCTGCTGTCGCGAGCGATGGCGGGGCGTCGACGGCGCGAACGGCTCCATCTGGGCTGGCAATTACGGTCCGTCCGCCCTTCAGGACCACCGTCTGCTTCCATCGCACCGCCGCCTCTCCCGCGATGACTTCCGGATCGGCCACTATCTCATCGACATCGACACCGACGAGTCGAGACATCTCACCCGCATGCGGGGTGAGGACCATGATTCCGGCCGTCACGTGCTCCCACCACCTGTCTTGCTGGGCGAGCCAGTTGAGGGCGTCGGCATCGACGACGACCGGCTTCCCGGCCGCCGCAATGGTCCCCTCGATGCCCGCGCCATCCGACCCTAACGGCGTCGTTCCAAAACCTATGCTGCCGCGAACCCTGGTAAAACCGAAGAGTGTCCCAAGCAGCGCTGCGGTTGCCGCATCATCGCCGAGCCCTGGCCCGACAACCATCGCTGCCGATCGTTCCAACCGCTCGCCGATGACTTCGGCCGCTCGGGTCGCTACCGAGTTGCTCTCCCCATCCGGCAAGATGACGACCGTGACTTCGGGAACGAGACCGACCACTACCGGCGCGATCGACCGTGGTAACGCGGCCGAAATGATTCCCGCGCCGGACCGTCTCGCTCCGGCACAGCAAAGCGCCGCGGCGCCGGCAAATAGCGGCGACCCGGCCACGATGACTATGCCCCCAACGCTCCATTTATGTGCACCCGCCCGGCGGCGGGGGAGAACCGACGCAG
>JAICRA010000377.1 GCA_025937615.1 Thermomicrobiales bacterium
CTTCCCGATCTGTCCGTCGCCGAAGTGGGCCCACTCTTCGCCCTCGCGCGACGTCTGACCCGAGCCATAGCCCATGCGACCGGAGGCGACGGCGCGTTCGTGGCGATCAACAATGTGGTCAACCAGAGCGTGCCACACCTCCACATCCACATCGTGCCGCGTCGCCACGGCGACCGCCTCTTCAGCCGCAACCTCGCCTGGACACGCCACCCATACCGTGACCACGATCACATGCGGCAGATCGCGGCCGCGATCCGCGCTGCCTTGGACGACGAGTCGTTTTAGCGGTCAACTCCCACCAATCCGCCGGATCGTCCGCAGCACCAGATCGGCCGCCCGCCGCCCAATCTCCGCGGCAGGAAGAACACCGATGTCTCCTACAAGGTTACTCAGAGCGTGGAACTCGTTGTTCGAGATGTCCTTCACCGTCATGAAGGGTACGCCGTGGCGCCCGCAGACCTGGGCGATGGCGGCGGCCTCCATGTCCTCACAGAGGGAACCATGACGGGTATGGAGGTTGTCGATGCGCTCATGGAACTGCGTCCAGATGTCGGCCGAGGCGACGCGCCCGACGTGCGTCCGCGACTCGCGCTGTTCGATCTCAGGGGGCAAGTTGAGACCCTGTGGCCACGGATCGGGCGTCCATTCCTTCGCTGCCGCAATCGCTAAATCCCGTAACGTGGGGTCCGTGGCCAACTCGGTCGAGGCGACGACCTCGCCGGTCACTTCATAGTCCTTACCGGGAAAGAACTCCTCGCCGCTGGCCAAGATGTGGACTGCCCCGTGGTGGACGGTGCCGTCGCCGATGATCACGTCGCCGGGGAGAATGTCGCGGCGGTGGGCCCCCGCACAGCCGTAATTGAAGATGGCGCGGAGTGCATAGCGCCCGATGAGGTGCTCGGTCCCGGCCGCGGCGTTAACCATCCCGATGCCGCAGCACAACGCGATCAGCGGCACCTCCCCGGCGCTCACAAAGCGGTCGAGCCAGGGGCCATCCGCCACCTCGCGTACGGGCGTCACTCGCTGCAGCAGGTGCTGCAACTCTGATTCCATCGCCACCACGATGCCGATCGGCGGGACGTTTGGTGCGGCATTCACCGCCATGGTGGTCCTCCCAACAACCCAGGTCTATCGGTTGAGCGCCAGCGCTACGCTTGCACCGAGAATCGCTAGCACGATCAGGCAGAGCAGCGCGTACCGCCGATCACCCAGCCGCCAAAAAGTCGCGGCCACGACGATCACGGTCGCGACCGGGGTCAGCATGAACCAGAGGATAGCGAGGTCGATGATGCCCGAGGCATGCCCGGCGCGAACCATGGCGATGACCTCCGGGATCGGGTCGGCTTCACGCTCGAGCGGCTCGCGCTTGACCAGCGCCACGACGATGCCCAATGCCAGGAGCGCTGCCCCGAAGCGAAAGCCCCAGAACAACGTCTTCACCGCCGCATCGTAGAGAGGCTCCAGCCGCTCGGTGCGCGCCGCCAGCTCGGCTGTGCCCAGCGCCGTGGCTCGAGTCGCTTCGGGTTCGCCGGTCAATTGGTCGTCGCTCATGCCTGCCCCGGCATTTCGATCCCGAAGGCACGGAGCAGGAGCGATAGCCCGAGGTAGAGCAGGATGAGCGCAAAGAGAAGTGCAAGTCGCTGCGCTTTGATGCGACGGGTCAGGCGCGAACCGATC
>JAICRA010000184.1 GCA_025937615.1 Thermomicrobiales bacterium
ATAGTTCGCCGAGGTCAAGTCGCCGATGATGCGCCGCCGGCCGTAGGTCGACTCGACGTAGCCGTGCTTGTGCCCGAAAGCGAGTGTGCCGTCGAAATATCGCTTCACCAGCGGCAGGTTCGCCCAGTACTGATCGATGAAGCGCTGCGCCTCCTGACGCGGCAGACCCGTGTCACGCGAGAGGCCATGCGCCTGCATGCCATAGATGATTCCAAAGTTGACGGTCTTGGCGAGGCGGCGCATGTCCGCGGTGACCTCTTCCCGCGGAACAGCATGGATGAGGGCGGCCGTCACGGTGTGAATGTCCTCGCCTCTCGCGAACGCCTCGATCAGGAATGGCTCGCCGCTCATATGCGCAAGCAGGCGCAGCTCGATCTGCGAATAGTCGGCAGATACGAGGACCGGATCGTCGAAGAGTCTGAACTCCGGGCGCTGGTCAGCGATGAACGCGCGCCGTACGCGCCGCCCCAGCTCGGTTCGGATCGGGATGTTCTGCAAGTTCGGATTAGTCGACGAGAGGCGACCGGTCGCGGCGATCGTCTGATTGAACGAGGTGTGGACCCTTCCGGTGCGAGAGTTGACCTGCAACGGCAGCGCATCGACGTAGGTCGACTTCAGCTTGGCCAGGGTGCGGTACTCGAGAATCAAGTCGACGATCGGGTGCCGATGGCGCAGGTTCTCGAGTACCTCGGAGTCGACGGAAAAGCCGGTCTTCGTCCGCCGTCCGGAGGGCAGCCCGAGCTCTTCGAAGAGGAGTGGCGCGAGCTGCCGCGCCGAGTTCGGGTTGATCGGCCGTCCTGCGAGTTCATTGAGCTCGATCTCGACCTGCTGCAGCCTGGCCGTTATCTCTTGCGACAGCTCGGTCAAGTACGGTACGTCGACTGCGATGCCCGCCTCTTCCATCTTCGCCAGCACCGGCACGAGCGGTTGCTCGATCTCATAGAGGAGGGTGTCCATGCCCGCCTCGTGGATCTCCGGCCGCAGCAAGTCAGCCAGCTCGAAGGTGACCTCGACGTCGGCGCAGGCGTAGTCCCCGGCTTCGTCAGAGTCGACCATGTCCATCGTCAGCTGATTTCGCCCGCTGCCGATCAGGGCGACGATCTCGGTCATCTCGCGGCCGAGGCGGGTGAAAGCCAGGTCCTTCAAGCGCAGCGAGGTCTCGCCCAGCAGGTAAGCGGCGATCATCGTCTCAAAGCCGAGGTTGGTCAGCTCGTACCCATGGCGCTCCAACACGGCCCTGTCGTACTTGGCATGGTGCGCGTAGGCCTCCAGATCGCCGTCGGTCAGGAGTGGCTGCAACGCGGTGTGAACCGCCTCCGGGCCGAGCTGATCCGGGTTACCAGCCGCATGGCGGAGAGGGATGTAATACCCCTCCGCCGGGCCGACTCCGATCGCTATGCCGACCAGGTTGGCGACGAGAGGATCGAGCGAATCGGTCTCGACGTCGATGGCATAGCGACCCGTCTCGCGCACGCGCTGCACCAGTCGCGCCAGATCCTCGTCCGTGCGCACTATGGTACGGAGCGACTCGGGACGCTCCAGTCGCGGCGCGACCTCCAGTCGATCGGCACGCTGCTCCGGCAATCGGGTCGCCAGCGTGCGGAACTCCAGCTCGCGGAAGAGCTCGATGATCGCTTCGCGGTCGTAGTTGCCGATGTGGCTGCGATCGAGGTCGATCTCGATCGGGAGATCGCGGACGATCGTCGTCAGCCGCTTGCTGCGGCGCGCCTCGTCGACCCCGGTGGCCAGGGCGTTCCTGGCCCGGGGCGGAGTGATCTCGTCGAGGTGGGCGATGATCGATTCGATGTCCCCGTACTGAGCGATGAGTGCCTTGGCCGTCTTCTCGCCGATGCCGGAGACACCCGGAATGTTGTCCGAGGTGTCACCCACGAGGGCTTTGTAATCCGCGACGTACTCGGGTCCGAAACCGTAGCGCGCGTGGACCGCGGCCGGATCGAAGTAGCGCAGTTCGCCGAAGCGCTGCGCTCCCGGCAGCACGACCGTCGTGTTCTCGTCGACAAGCTGCAACAGGTCGCTGTCGCCGGTAACGATGATCACCCGGACGTCTCCGCGGTCGCCGCAGACGCGTGAGAGACTGCCGATCACGTCGTCGGCTTCGTAGCCCTGTCGCTCTTCGATCGGGATATTGAGCGCATCGATCAACTGCCGTACACGTTCGACCTGCGGCCCCAGATCATCTGGCATGGCGCCGCGATTTGCCTTGTATTCAGCGAACTCTTCGTCCCGGAACGTCGGTCCGCCTTCCAGGGCGATGATTGCGTGCTCCGGTCTCTCCCGATGGAGCACATCCAGCAGCATCGACGCGAACCCGAACACGGCGTTAACGACTTCGCCCTTGGATGTCGCAATCTCGTTCTTGATCGCGTAGTAGGCGCGGAAGATCAGCCCGTAGCCGTCGACCAGCAACAAGGTGGGGCGATCATCCTCCTGCTGCTCATTACGTATCTGCTGTGGTTCGGACACGCAGGGATCCTCCTGTATCTGTAGTCAAGTATCGCCGATCCGCCTGTGTCCGTACGTGACAACTGCATCGAGTCGCCTATCACCCGGCACCCCGACGCTATACTTCGCTGGATGCGAGAAATCGTGCTGGCCACTTGGAACGGTGTCCCGCTGCGCGGGAGATCCGACAGGAGCTACCTCAACTGATGGATCCCGGCGCAGTCCAGGGTGTCGCGCGCCTGGTCGGCGATAACGTCGAGCGGGTCATCGTCGGCAAGCGGCACGAGGTGCTCCTCGTGCTCGTCGCCTTGCTTTGCCGGGGTCACGTCCTCATCGAGGATGTCCCCGGGGTCGGCAAGACGGTGCTCGCCAAAGCGGTCGCGCGCTCGCTCGGCTGCACCTTCAAACGAATTCAGTTCACACCGGACCTCCTTCCAAGCGACGTAACCGGGGTCAACGTCTTCAATCAGCAGACGAGTCGCTTCGAATACCGGCCCGGCCCCGTCGTAGCCCAACTCGTCCTCGCCGACGAGATCAACCGCGCTACGCCGAAGACCCAGGCGGCCTTGCTGGAGGCGATGGAGGAGGGCCAGGTCACTGTCGACGGTGTGACGCATCCTCTGCCTGAGCCGTTCGTGGTCCTCGCCACGGAGAACCCGATAGAATACGAGGGAACCTTTCCTCTTCCCGAGGCCCAGCTCGACCGTTTCCTGATTCGCATGTCGATGGGATACCCTGGTCGTGCCGGGGAGCTCGAGATGCTCGAGCGACAGCATCGCTCGCATCCGCTTGACGATCTGCAGCAGGCGGCGCGGCTAGAGGATCTGCTGCGGGCGCAGGCGGCGATCAAGGAGGTTCACGTCGCCGCGCCCGTTCGGGAGTACATCGTCAACCTGATCGAGGCGACCCGCCGGCACGACGACGTCTACCTCGGCGCCTCGCCGCGAGGTTCGCTGGCCCTCTACAACACCACGCGTGCCTGGGCGGCCCTGCACGGACGTGACTTCGTGACGCCGGACGACGTCAAGATGCTTGCCGAAGCCACGCTCGCGCACCGGATCATCGTCAACCCGGCGGCACGGATCAAAAATGTCGATAGCCGCGTTGTCATTGGTGACGTTCTCTCCATGGTGCCGGTTCCCGGTGCGCAGCCGGTCGCGCCGGCTGGCCGCGGTTGGGGAAGGCGGCAGGCGGGACCGTAGGCGAACCTTCTCCGATGAACGGTCTCAAAGTCATCCTCCTCATCGTGGCCGTCCTGACGGTCGGTCAGATTGCTGACTGGGGCGTCGCTGACCACCTGGTCATCGCCCTGCTCGTCATTCTGGCTGCTGCCTGGATCTGGACGCAGCTGAGCCTGCGGGGCGTCTCCGTCGTGCGCAAAACGGGCGCCGATCGGGCCCAGGTCGGGCAATCGCTGCGCGAGACCCTCGCCGTGAGAAACGCTGGTCGTTTGAGCAAGCTCTGGATCGAACTGGTGGATCGTTCAACACTTCCTGGCCATGATCCCGGCCGCGTCGTCAATGTTCCCGGTCGCGTG
>JAICRA010000333.1 GCA_025937615.1 Thermomicrobiales bacterium
GCTAGCAACCGACGAATATAATCTGATTCAACTCCTTGAGAAAGGGCTTCATAGAGTAGACGAGCCATCGGCACCCCTTCGTCCAAAAAGACTCGCACGTAGCCCTCCGGCTCGGCCAGCGACAGGGCACGTTCCAGAGGCACGAGGGCAGAAGGGCTGTCGCCTTGCGCCTCGTGAGCGAGTGCCTGCAGCACGAGGATCTCGATCACGCTACCCATCCTCCCGCCCGCTTCCGCCGCTTTCAGGAGGCGCTCTAACAGTCCCATAGCCTTATGAATGTAGCGTTCTTCCCGATCGCACTTGTATCGGGCCAAGAGCACCCTCGCCAGGGTGATGTGCTCGAATTCGCGCAGGTAGCTGAGGTCGTCGTGGGCGGACAGGCCTCGCTCCCGTGTCCAACCCAGGGCTTCGGTCAATCGACCCTGCGCAACCCACACCCGCGTCTTCAGCGCCGCTACGGGACGCACGTCGGGGTCGGGACTTTCGACATACTGGCGCTCCGCCTCGTCGAGCAGATCGAGCGCGCCGTCAAGGTCACCTTGGGCCTCCTTGATTCGCGCCATAGCAACGTACCAGCGATAGCGCGTCTCCGGTAACCCGACGTCGCGCTCGCCCAGCTCCTTGCTTCTCAAGAGATGTTGTTTGGCGGCTTCCAGATCGCCACGCTCACGGTGCAGCTCACTCAACCCCACGTACAGGTTTGCTGTTCCCCATACAGGCTCGCCCTGCTCCGTCGCAACCTGCAATGACTGCTCATATGTTCTTACTGCCTCGTTGAGACGCCCTTGCGCTATCCTGATGTCTGCAAGGATATATGTGCCAGCTATCTGGAAACGGACGTGGCCGGTCATCTGCTGATGAGACACGCCATCGGCGAAGCTCCGGTAGGCTGCCTCCAGGTCCCCGCTGGTCCAGTACGCGATCCCCAGGAGCGAGGCGGCAGCTCCCCGCCACAAATGATCATCATCGGGCAAGAGGTCGAGTGCCCGCCGAGCGTGATCCGCGGCGCAGAACACGTCGCCGAGCGCCCCGGCATGGTAGGCACGGGCGACGGCGATCGTTCCCGGCAGAGACCTGAACGCCACTTCGTCCACGACGACCATTTCGACCGAAGGCGCTTCACGTCGCTCGCTCGTCTCCGCTGACGTGTCGAGCCACCTTTCGGCATCCCGGAGGTGGGCGTCAAAGGCTTCAAAGCCGCCGCGACCGAGGAGCGCAAAAGCGTAGTAGACGCTGAGCACGGGCCTGGCGCGGACCACCTCGTCCGGTAGCGCCATCAGCCAGCGATACAACGTTTCCTGACTACTGCCGAGCATTTCAAGCGCTGCCAGCTCGACGAGGCCCGCCGCCCGCTCGAAATCCTCGGCGGCCAGCGCGTGGCGGATAGCATCGGTTGGCGAACCATTCCGCTCGTACCACTCGCTCGCCCGCCGGTGCAGGGTAGGTGCCCTATCGGGCTGCTCCTCCATCAAGCGCGCGCGGAGAACGTCCGCAAAGAGGTGATGGTAGCGAAACCAGTGGCGTCTATCGTCCAGCGGAACGACGAACAGGTTTCCTCGCTCCAGAGCCTCCAACAGCGCGTTGCTTCCCTCTTGGACGGTGACGGCATCGCACAGCGGGCCACACAACCGGTCGAGAATGGAGGTTTGCAGTAAGAAGCTGCGGATACGTTCGGGCTGGCGCTGCAGCACCTCTTCGACCAGATAATCCAATACGAAACGGTGGCTGCCGGTGAAAGCCCTGATGAACCCGGCAACGTCCTCCCGTCCCCGCATCGAGAGCGCAGCAAGTTGCAGGCCGGCGATCCAGCCTTCTGTGCGGCTCTCCAGCGCGGCGATGTCCTCTGCCGAGAGCCCCAAGCCCATCACCGAATTGAGAAATTCGGCGGCTTCTGAGAGGGTAAAGCGCAGGTCGGAGGCGCGCAGTTCGGTCAGTTGACCTCGGGCGCGCAGCCGGGCGAGGGGTAGATGTGGATCCTCACGGGTAGCGATGACCAGGTGCATCCGTGGCGGCAGGTGCTCGATCAGGAAGCCGAGGGCATCGTCGATGAGGGTGGCATCGACAACGTGGTAGTCATCGAGGACCAGGACGATTTCGTCCTCGACGGTGGTGATCTCGTTGAGCAGCAC
>JAICRA010000113.1 GCA_025937615.1 Thermomicrobiales bacterium
CGGCAGCAGCTGTCGGCGCTCTACGAACGCCACCGGCAGTTCTACCCGCCGCCCAGTCCCTACTTTCGCGACACCCGGGATGGCGATCGACCGCAAGCGGTCTCAGGGCGGTAGCCGCCCGTCTCTATACGCGCAGCGAGTGCCGCAGGGAGCGAAGCAAGATCTCGTCATCCTCGGGCAAGACCGTGCGGAGGTCGAGCACGAGCTGGTCCTCGTCGATGCGTCCAAAGATGCTGGGGTCGCCCAGCCGCAAACAGCGGGCGAGGGTGTCGACTCCCTCTCCTCGAGCTGGGGACAGTACGATCGCCGAGCTAGGAAGCGTTTCCCCAGGGAGCGATCCCCCGCCAACAGTTGCCTGCACAGGCTCGACAGCGACTTTCACACCGTCCTGCCCCAAAGCGGCGGCCATGGCCATCGTCCGTGCTCGGATCTCCTCCTCCGGTGCCGCGATCATCCGCCAGATCGGAACCCGTGATTCCGCCTCACCCCGCACGTAATGGCGCAGCGTCGCGGCCACTCCGGCGAGAGCGGTCTTGTCGGCACGCACCGCACGCGCAAGGGGGTGACGCGCGACACGCTCGACCCATGACGCGGAGCCGATGATGATCCCTGCCTGAGGCCCTCCAAGCAGCTTGTCGGCGCTGGCCATGACGAGATCGGCGCCGGCGTCAATGGCTCCGGTGAGCGTCGGTTCCGGTGCCAGGCCGAAGCGGGATGTGTCCAGAAGCGCTCCGCTGCCGAGATCTTCCAGGACTGGCAGCCCATGTTCGCGCGCCAGGACGACGAGCTCTGATGTCGACGCGGAATGGACGAACCCGAACGCCCGGAAATTGCTCGGATGCACCTTCAAATAGGCGCCGGATTCTTCAGTCGTCGCCGCGGCATAGTCGCGGGCATAGGTCCGGTTCGTCGTGCCGACCTCAACCAGGAACGCTCCAGACTGCCACAAGACGTCAGGAATTCGGAAGCCACCGCCGATCTCAACGGCTTCACCACGCGAGACCACGAGCTCCTTGCCGGCCGCCACCGCCGCCAGGACCAGAAGCACGGCGGAGGCACAGTTGTTCACGATCAGTGCCGACTCTGCCCCGGTCAAGGCGCGCAGTAGCCCGGCGATCTCCCGCATGCGGCCACCGCGCTCGTTGCTCTCGCGGTCGATCTCCAGGGGGACAGCATGGGCAGCCGCCTCGCGCATTGCCTCAGCCGTCTCCTCGCTCACCGGCGCCCGACCGAGATTGGTGTGGACGACGACGCCGGTGGCATTGAGCACCGGAGCCAACCGCGGCCGCTCCAACGCTCTACTGGCCTCGATGACGCGGCGCTCGATCTCTGATCGGTCTAGCGTGTCGCCGGCCAGCAGCGCCTGACGCGCTTGCTCGAGCTCGACCCGCGCCACGCGAATCAGCACCTCTTCGCTCAGGTTGCTACCCAGGCGCTTGACTTCGGCCACGATCGTCGAGACGGGGGGTATCGCCCGAAATCGCTCAGCGTTACCGTCGGAATTCGTGTCGGTCAGATGAGAGCCCGCAGTGGCATCGCCACTCGAGCTGGGACCAGGGCTTGGCATCGCAGGCGAATCCGAAACAAGAACGGGAGCGGCGCAGAGCCACTCCCGGTGCGGTCGGGGAGAGAGGATTTGAACCTCCGACCTCAGCGTCCCGAACGCTGCGCGCTAACCGGGCTGCGCTACTCCCCGCAAGGTTCGAAGATACCATAGGGCAGATATGCCGACAATTCGGTTGCGAGAACTTGCGTGCCGGCTCGTGATGGGCCGTCTGGCTCGACGACGATGCAGAAGAGAACATTGCCGTCGTGCGCGACAGCATCCTTACTGCCCCATCGGATTCTGGCGTACGTACACCAGCGCATGACGCGAGAGATGCGGTGTGAGACCCACGGCACAGGCTGTGCTAGCATGGGGAGGAGTGCGGTTTTTGTTGCTCGTGCCCGTGTAGCTCAGCGGATAGAGCGCCACCGTCCTAAGGTGGGCGTCGGGGGTTCGAGTCCCTCCGCGGGCACCGACTTGCATTCGCTTTCTGCCTCACGCCCTTCGCGATTTCTCCATTGCTTCGGTGAGGAGATACCGATCCTCGCCGCGGTCGCATCGTCAGGAAGGAGCGCCCCGATGGAGATTCAGGTCCGCGGCAACGGCGTCAGGATCAACGACGGGCTGCGTGAGTTCATCGACAGGCGGGCGACGAGGCTCGACCGGATGATCGATCGGGTCGTCGACGCCAAGCTCGAGCTGCGCGCCCTCCACAACCGGGTCGGTCCCGACACCACGGCTGCGCAGATCACCATCCGCTCCGGGCGCGACGTCCTCCGCGCCGAAGAACGTGCGACAGACCAGATCGTCGCGATCGACCAGGCCTTCGACAAACTCGAGCGCCAAATCCGCCGCGTTCACGACAAGCGATCCCGCCGGCACGCCCCCGGTCAAGCGACGATCCGCGATAGTGTCGTCGAGCCCGAGACGATCACGGCGATCGACGAGGTCGAGTTGGACGACGAGCAGGACGTTGGCGATCTCGTCCGCACGAAGCGCTTCGCCGTCAAGCCAATGGACGTCGAGGAAGCGATCGAGCAGATGGAGCTATTGGGGCACGATTTCTTCCTCTTCCACTATGTGGACGAGGACATTCCGAGCGTCGTCTACCGTCGCCGCGACGGCACTTACGGTCTTCTCATTCCGAAAGGCGGCTAGGCCGGTAACACCGGTCGAGTCAATCTGGACATTCGCCTGCCGGTCGCTGCCGACCGATCGTCCCAATCGTTCTCGGGAACTTCCGATGTGTGCCCGGCGTTGAGCGGTTGCTGGTATGCTCGCCAAGCCGGCGCCCGGACTCGGCTCGGCCCGTTGCGGGATGGGACTTGGGTTCAAGACCCTCCGCCATTCACCTCGGTGACCTGAAAATTCCGGAAAGGCCTGAAACGTGTCAGTCGCCCCGTATGGAGGACCGTCGGTCTTCGGCTATGAGACCGACATGCCCCTCCGCCGCGCCGCACAGATCTCTGTTCACACGTCCCCGCTGGCCGCATTAGGCGGCACCGACGCGGGGGGCATGAATGTCTATATCCGGGAGCTCGCCTGTCATCTCGCGCTCCAGGGGCTACCGGTCGATATCTTCACTCGTCGCACCGATCCCGACACACCAGAAGTCCGAGAGTTCTTTCCCGGCGTGAATGTGATCGCCATCACCGCCGGTCCACCGGAACCGATCTCCAAGAACGATCTCTTCCCACTCCTCCCCGATTTCGCCGAGCAGATGGCGCTCTACTCCGTTCGCGAGGGCGTCCGCTATGACGTCGTCCACGCTCACTACTGGCTGTCGGGGTGGGCCGCCGAACTGGCGCGACGCTACTGGGAAACGCCGTTCGTGCAGATGTTTCACACAACCGCGCACATGAAGAATGCCGTCGCGGCGCATGCGGATCGAGAGACCGATCTGCGCCTCCAAACCGAAAAGCGCCTACTCACTTTGGCCGACGGCATCATCGCCGCCAACCCCGACGAGCGCGCGGATCTCATCTGGCGCATGGGTGTGGCCACGGAAAAGGTCTGCACGATTCCCCCTGGTGTGGACCTGGGTCTGTTTCAATCGCGACCGAAGGCCGCATCTCGCGCAAAGATAGGGATTCCGCCGGATGAGCGAGTAGTCCTCTTCGTAGGCCGAATTGACCCGATCAAGGGGATCGACACGTTGATCGAGGCCGCCGAGATCATAGTGTCCAGTCGATCAGTTGAGCCGGCGCCGACGTTCCTCATCGTAGGTGGCGATCTCGGTGCTGACGGCGCCCCGGTCGGTCCACTCGCGGGCGTTGCCGAATCGATCGCCCGGCGCGGCATCGAGTCCAGTTTTCGCCTCGTCGGTTCGCAGCCCCAGGACCAGCTACCCGTCTTCTATAGCGCCCCGGACGTCGTGGCTGTGCCGTCGCGCTATGAGTCCTTCGGGTTAGTGGCCGTCGAGGCGTTGGCCTGTGCCAAGCCGGTCGTCGCCTCACGGGTCGGCGGCCTGCGCTTCACGATCGACGAAGGGACGACGGGCTTCCTGGTCAAGCCGCAGTCGCCGCAAGCCCTGGCCAGGGCGTTGGAGACGATTCTGAACGACGACCTGCTACGGGCGGCGATGTCGGCTGCGGCGCGACCTTCAGTCGCGCGATACGACTGGGCAAACGTCGCCCGGCAAGTCAATCACGTCTACCGACGCCTCGCTGCAGGTCACCGTGCCCAGCTCTGCGCCGGCAGCGACATCTTCGAGATGACCGGAAGCGATTGACGAGGGTGATAGGAAGAACGAGAGACCGTCTCCCATCACCCATCACCGCGACCAATGTAAGTAATTACCCTATCACCGTGAGCGCAGCGAACACCGCCCGTCAGTCGGCAGCGGCGTTTCCCTGAGCGACGCGCTTGGCGCGCTCCTTAATGGCGGCGCTGCTCTCTTGCTTTGAGACCCGCCCCTGGGGCGTGACGATGCCGTCATTCGCGTAGCGATCCGCCACCATCAGATCGAAACCGTGGACGCTACTCTCCATCGAGGAGTATCGGCCGGCGGTGTACGCACGTGATCTGGTCCCCTGCTGCTGCAGCTCACAAACGTGCCAGTCCTGACGGTTGGTGAGATCCCAGAACTCGATTGCTTCGTCCGGGTTGAAATCTGGTTTCGCCATCTCCCGCGGGTCGAAATACCACTCGCAGCGTACCAGCGTCCGGCCCGGTTCCAACGGGGTGACCCAGTGCAGCATCAAGTAGTCGGGATGGAGGCTGAAGAGCAGATTCGGCCAAATCGCGGAGTAGTAAATGCGCTTGTGGTCGTCCTCGGTCATCCCCGGCATCGGTTCCCGGCCGTCTGCCGCGCCCGTCATCGACAGCGTCTCGTACTGCGGCAGGACCTCCATGTAGCTGTTCATCGCCGCGCCCTCAGACGGCAAATAGCTCCCCGAGTTGTAAGGCGTGATCCGGTTCAACTGCGGATGGACGCCAGGACAGTGGTAGCACTCCTGGTAGTTCTCGACGATGGCCTTCCAGTTCGCGCTGACGTCGTAGTCGATGCGCCGCACCCGGCGTAGCGCAGCGAGGTCAAACCGTTCGAACGTCGAGACGATATTCCCCAGGAAGTCGTGCAGTGGCTCCGAAGTGCCCGACAGATCGGCATAAACTATCCCCTGCCAGGTATCGACGCGTACCGGAATAAGCCCCCACTCCTCCGGGTCGAAATCGACCAGTAGCTCCGTGTGTCGCGGCTGCTTGAGCGTTCCCTGGAGATCGTAGATCCAGGCGTGATACGGGCACTGAAACCGCGGCAGCGTGCCAGACTCTTCTTCGACGATCGTCGCCCCGCGATGCCGGCAAACGTTGTAGAACCCGCGCAACTCGCCATCGTTGCCGCGAACGATTATCAGGTTTTCGCCGGCCACCGGCGCCAGGAAGTACTGCCCCGCGGTCAGCGCATCATCGACGCGCCCGACGCTCACCCAGCCTCCAGCAAACCACGCATCCTGCTCGTAGTCGAAGACGTCCTGATCGTGGAACGTCCGAGGTGGCAGCACGCATGCTTGCAGCGTCGGTCGCCGCACCCCGGCGACTTCTTCCGCGCTGACTGGAGACTCAGGAACCGGACGCTGCCGGGGCATTGCGGGCGCGTCGACCATCAA
>JAICRA010000297.1 GCA_025937615.1 Thermomicrobiales bacterium
CTATGGTGGATCGAGATCGAATGCGCGGAACTCGTCAAGTCGGCGAGCGGCGCGTCGATCACCGTCACACTCCGACCGGAGGCGTCGAGGTCCTCCAGCAGGAAGGTCGGCACTGTCGAAGCGTCGTCGCAGGTTCCTTCTTGGATGACGACGACTTCGCCACCCGATGCATCGCGCGCGACCACGGTAATCGTCGTCTGGCCCTCGCGTTCGCTGAGAATCGCTAGGGCATCAATACGTGAGTCATCCCGCTCACCCAACCGCAGCGCGACCTCCTGATCACTCACCGCCCCGGCAACGGGCGTAGCCGCGGGCATCATAGGCGTAGCCTGCGCTACCGATGTCGCTGGAGCCACCGGAGTGGCAAGCGCCACCGGTGTAGCAGCTGCGGCCTTAAGCTCTGCGGTCTCGAGGGACCAGACGGTGAAGTTTTCAAACCGCGTGATTTCGCCATCATGCGCGTTCGCTTGATGGAATCCGGCGCCGGCCCAGACATCCGAGGCGCCGTGGAGCTCCGATACATTGAGCTCGGAGACGAATACGTCGTTGACGGAGAACCCGGCGGAGTCACCGGCAACGACGATTTCGAGGACGTTGTGCCCGCCGTCCTCGAAACTCAATGCGGGCACGGTGCCACCAGCGAGATCGGCTTGCAGACCGATCTGAAACTCCCAAGTGCCATCTGACGCCACAGTCAGCCGGTAGTGGTCACCGTTCTCCTGCTCCCGGAAGGCGATGCCAAAGTCCCACGGCCGGTCGGTAGCGTCGCTGGGATTGATGAACTCGATTCGGGCCACGAAATCTTCGACATCGACGCCAATCGGCATGACGGTGGCCGAACCCACTCTCTGCGCGAGCTCCTCCGACGTTGGGCCTGCGAGCGGGGCTTCGACGGTCGCTGCCGTGACGAGCTGGGGAAAGGTCGTCGGATCAACGACGATGCTCGGCTCGAGCGCAGCTCGAGGGTCGAGCCCGGAGAGCGACCAGATTTCGAAATCGGTGAAGTCTAGTGTGCCATTTTCGGTCGCGTCTTCTGTGAAGAAGCCGGCTCCGACAAATACGTCGCCTCCCTCCGCGCGGGCGGAGAGATCGAGCTCGCTGACGAGCCGTTCATTGAACGCGAAGTACCCGGTGTCGCCAGTCGCGACGAGCTCGATCGTGTTGGCACCACTGGGACTGGTGTTGAAATCAACCACGGACCCGCCGGTGATTACTTCACCCAGCCCGTCTTTCAGAAACCAGGTGCCCACGGCATCGACGACCAGCCGCAGCTGCTCTTCGCCGCCACTATCCCGGAAGCCGAGTCCGATATCCCACATCTCCCGCGCTGGCTGCGGGTTCGCGAACTCGGCTCGAGCATAGAAATCCGGAGCGTCGACACCGGCGCGCTCGACTCCAAGAGTGTCTGGACCAAAGGCGAGCTCTCCGGAGAGTGGACCGGCAATGCTCGGCCGTTCCTGCGCGGCCGCCAGCCATCCTCCATAGGCCGCGAGCGGATCGAGCGGCGACTCCGCGGGTAGCTCGATCGTATCGATGACCGTCTGGGCCGCTGCCAGCTCTTGGTCGAAGCCCGGCGGCTGGGTGACCAACGTGATGATGAGCACGGCTTGACCCGGGGTCAGGGTCCGGCACTCAACGTAGTCGACCAGCTCCACTTCCTGGTCGCCGATCGACAGCGTCAGAGTGAACGCCGCCGCCGACGAGTTCGGCCCGTCCGCAACGAGTTGGACACCTTCTTCATCACGATAGGGACGAATCTCTGAGACACCGGTCTCCTGGGCAAGGAGATTGGCTTCCTCTGCCACACACGCAGAGAGGTCGCCCTGGTAGCGGGTGGCGCCCTCGAAATAGAGTGAACTGACCCCGTTGAGCAAGTGGAGCCGGTCGAGGCGCTCCGGTCCGACGGCGGTCAACGTTCCCTCCGGATCCGGCTGCCATTCGGTTCCAGCCCATGAGACGCTGAAACCGTACGTCGGCGATGTCCAACGCTCACCCTCGATCTGCGCGAAGAGCTCAGCCGCCGCCGACGTGAGGAGGAGCAGTGCGACAACCAGCGCAGAGAGGGATCGCTTGAAACGCATGGTGGACTCCTCACGGCTTGCGGAGGCAACCTGATGGCGCCGGCCGGCCCGAAATGTGCCTGCGAGTCTATGCGGTGGCTCTGATCCTGTCACCCGCGCATGTTCGCCGCCAGGGTTCTAGCATCGAGTCTTTTCGATCGGTGTTGCGATAATCGGTGCGTGCACAGGAGTTCGGAGACCAGGAGCCGCGTCGACAGCCGTCTGGAGTGCCGCGTGTGAAGATCAATCAGCCTAGTCCACCGGGTGCTCTCTGGCTGGAGACGGCGGAATTCGACGTCGATGCCCTCATCGAACCCATGCTCCTCGATGCCGTGGCTGCACTGGATGGCCGCGCCGCGCTTCTCACGGGAATGGTCCAGTATCACCTCGGATACGCCGGTCCCGACTTGCAGCCCTTGGAGCGACGAACCGTGGATCGCGGCAAGCGGATGCGGCCAGCGGTGGCACTCCTCGCCGCCGGCGCCGCGGGGGGTGAACCGCGAGCCGCGGCGCCGGTCGGTGCAGCGC
>JAICRA010000055.1 GCA_025937615.1 Thermomicrobiales bacterium
CAACGGAGGGAGGAGCATGATGATGCGAAGGAGGCGGAGAATCCGGCTCTCGGGATGCGGTGCGAGTTGCATGCAACGCTTGACCGGCGGCGAGACGGCGGCAACAATCGCGCGGCCGGTTTAGACGGCGACGTAGTCCGCGGGAGTCGAGCATGTCGGGTGTCGTCACCAAGGGTCACTCGGGAAATGAAGCAGCGAGTGAGCGTGAGGTCACCTGGACACCGAGCCCGGCGTATCTCGAGCGCTCTCGCCTGCGCCGATTCATGGTGCGCCACGGCATCGCGACCTATGACGACTTGCTTGCATGCGCCACAGCCGATCCCGGGTGGTACTGGGGGGCGGTCGCGGAGGATCTCGACCTCACATGGAACCGCCCCTACGAGCAGGTGCTCGATCTCTCCGGCGGCGCACCCTGGGCGGAGTGGTTCACCGGGGGCGGCTTCAATTACGTCACGAGCGCCCTCGATCGGCACGCGGCCGGACCCGGAGGCGATCGCATCGCGCTAATCTGGGAGGGGGACGGACCCCTCCCCCCGGCGGGGGGAGGGCGGTGGGAGGGGGGCAACGGCGTCGTGCGGCGGCTCACTTTCCGTGAGCTGCAACTGGAGACGAACCGCCTGGCGAACGCTCTGCGCGATCTTGGCGTCGAGCGCGGAGATCGCGTCGGGGTGTTCATGCCGATGCTACCGGAAACGGTGGCCGCGGTTCTCGCCCTGGGCAAGCTGGGCGCCATCTTCCTGCCGATGTTCTCCGGGTTCGGGCCGGAGGCGCTCGGCTCACGGCTGCATGATGGTGAGGCGAGTCTGCTCATCACCGCCGATGGTGCCCTCCGCCGCGGCAAGACCGTCCCCATGAAGGTGGTCGCCGACGAGGCGATGCTCCAGGCGCCAAGTGTGCGCGCCTGCCTCGTCCTGCGCCGCACCGGCGAGGAAGTGCCATGGACTGCTGGCCGGGACGCCTGGTGGCACGACGTCGTACCGCAGGCGGCTCCCGAATTCGAGACCGTCGAGACCAACGCCAACGAGCCGTACATGCTGATCTATACCTCCGGCACGACCGGTCGCCCGAAGGGGGCGATCCACGTCCACGCCGGGTTTCCCGTCAAAGCCGCCCACGACCTAGCCACCTGTTTCGATCTGCAACAGGACGACACGCTCTTCTGGTTGACCGATCTCGGCTGGATGATGGGGCCCTGGCTGATCTGCGGCGGACTCATCGTCGGCGCGACGCTCATGCTCTTCGAGGGGACGCCCGACTATCCAGACCCCGATCGCCTCTGGCAGCTGGTCGAGGATCACCAGGTCACCATCCTCGGTGTCGCGCCGACCGCCGTCCGGGCCCTGATGGGCAAAGGGACCGACTGGGTACGGAAGCGTGACCGCTCCTCTCTGCGCATTCTTGGCTCGACGGGAGAGACATGGAATCCCGGCCCCTGGCGCTGGTATTTCGAGGAGGTGGGCGAAGGGCGCTGCCCGATCATCAACTACTCGGGCGGAACCGAGACCAGCGGCGGCATCGTTGGCTGCGTCACCCTGCGGCCGATCGTGCCCTGTGGCTTCAACTCGCCGGTGCCGGGGATGGACGCCGACGTAACCGACGATACCGGCCATCCGGTGCGCGGTGAGGTGGGGGAGCTCGTGGTGCGCCAGCCCTGGGTGGGGATGACTCGCGGCTTCTGGCGTGACCCTGATCGCTATCTCGAGACCTACTGGAGCCGCATTCCCGGTGTCTGGGTGCACGGCGACTGGGCGGAGATCGACGACAGCGGCCAATGGTTCATCCGCGGGCGTTCGGACGACACCTTGAAGGTAGCCGGGAAACGGGTGGGCCCAGCCGAAGTGGAGTCGGCGGCGACGGCGCACCACGCCGTCCAGGAGGCCGCCGCCATCGGCGTCCCGCATGAGATCAAGGGAGAAGCCATCGTGGTCTTCGCGGTGCCGAAACCGGGGGTCGAGGTCACCGCCGCCCTGGCCGAAGAAGTGCGGCAGACGATCGCGACGCAGCTCGGCGCCGCGCTACGGCCACAGCAATTGCACTGGGTACGTGACCTGCCGAAGACGCGCAACGCCAAGATCATGCGCCGAGTGATCCGCGCCGCCTACCTCGGACTCCCCGCTGGGGACGTCACGGCATTGGAGAACCCGGCGGCTGTTGAGGAGATCGCGCGCACTCCTAACGAAGCGACACCGCAAAAAGGTCAACCGGATACTCAACGTTTGGCCTGATCAATTTTCGCCAAACATTAACCACATTCCCTGGTCTTCACTTCTCTGTTAAGCTTGACGCGTGGGCTATCGAGTGCCAGCATTCGCGTAGCGGCTCGCCCGGTCGATAGATGAGGCTGTCCGGGTGACCGCGCTCCCCCGCGGGTTGTCCCGCGCTGCCCCGCCTTGAGTCCACGCGCGAGCTCACGGTTTCGTTTCCGGTCCAGGATGGTCCTCGTGGCACGCCGCAATCGCCAATCTCCAGTTTTTTACGAACCCACCCCTGCTCGGTGGCCATGGGCGCTTGCGTTGGTCGTCGCCATCGGCGCCGTCGTCTTCGCGGCAGTCGTGCGGCCCGGAATTATCCCGCTGGGCGGCCTCGACGACCTCTTACCGCAAACGAGTCCCGCTGAACAGGCCGCTCCTACTCCGGATCCGGAGATTGCGGCGAATGCCAGCGCAGTGGCCGAGAGCGTGCCGACCGAGACCAGTCCTGCCGAGGAGGATGTCAGCCCGGCGCCGATTGCGGGGACAGAGTCGGCTGATGCAGTCGCCGCCGGGTGGGTCGCTCACTGGAACGACGGCGACTATGCCGGGATGTATGCCCTGACCTCGGGGACCGTGCAACGCACGATACCGCTCGAGGAGTTTGTGAGCCGTTACCAGGGGATCGTCGATCGAGCCGAGCTGAGCTCGGTACGGGCCGAGATCACCGGCGCCGCCGGAGGCGCGCCGCGGGTCCCATTTCGCGTCAGATTCGAATCGGGCATCGCCGGGGAGTTCAGCGAGGAGAATACCCTGCCGCTGGTCCATCAGGAGGACGGCTGGCGGGTAGCCTGGACGCCTTCGACCATCTTTGCCGAGCTCGGAACTGATGGCTGTGTCGACGTCGACCGTTTGCCCTCTGAACGCGGCAAGATCCTCGACCGGAACGGAGAGCCCCTTGCCTATGACGGGCAGGTGGAGCGCGTCGGGATCGTGCCGGGGCTGATCCCCGCGGAAGACGAGGAGCGCGTTCTGCGGGAGCTGAGCGAGCTCACGAAGATGGATGAAGACGCCATCAAGGCACGGTATGAGGGCGCCGATCCAAGTTGGTTCGTCCCGATCATGGATTTCCCACGGGAGGAGAGCGAACGCCTGCTCGACGTCATCTCCCGCCTGCCGGGGGTTTCGGTCAAAGCTGAGACGGCGCGTGTCTACCCGCTCGGAGAGCAGGCCGCGCACATCACCGGCTACGTCTCGGAGCCGACCGCCGAGCAACTGGAGGCGGATCCAGCTCTCATCCCAGGCCAGCGCATTGGCCAAGCGGGGATCGAAGCCGGAGCCGACGAGATCCTGGCCGGGGTTCATGGTGGCCGTCTGCTCGTGGTTCACTGCGACTCTCGCGTCGAGCGATCGGAGATCGCGTCGCGTGAGCCGGTTCCGCCGCGTGACGTCGTGCTGACTATCGACCGCGTGTTCCAGACTGCGGTCTTCGCCGCGATGCGCGAGCAGGGCCCTCGCCTGGGCGCCGTCGTCGTCCTGGATCCTCGGACCGGAGCGGTCCTGGCACTGGCTAGTGTCCCCAGTTACGACCCGAACGGGTTCGTGCTCGGGTTTGCCCCGCGTGATCGCGCTGCGCTGCAATCCGAAGCGCAGCGACCACTCCTGTCACGAGCGGCAGAGGGTCTCTATCCGACTGGATCCGCGTTCAAGCCGATCACTTTTGCCGCCGCAATGGAAGGACTCGGGTACACCCCGGAGACGGTGCTCGACTGCCCTTCGACCTTTCAGCTCGAAGGGGCTGGTCAACTCTGGGAGGATTGGACCGTCGCCTACGGGGTGGGCGCGCAGGGCCCGTTGACGCTCCATCAGGCGCTTGTCAACTCGTGCAACACGGTCTTCTACGCCATTGGCCGCGATCTCGATGCGAAGGACCCGGAATACCTGCCAGGGATGGCGAAGGCGTTTGGTCTTGGGTCGCCCACCGGCATCCCCTACCTGCCGGAGGCGGCGGGCGCGGCTCCCGACCCGGCGTGGAAGCTCGAGACCATCGGCGATTACTGGGCGACTGGTGATGCCATCAACCTCGCCATCGGCCAGGGCTTCCTGCAAGTGACCCCGTTGCAACTTGCGACTGCGTATGCCGCGATTGCCAATGGCGGCGATCTTCTTCAGCCATACATCGTCTCCGATCTGGTCAATCCGGACGGGGCGAGAGAGCCGGTTGGCGAGCGGGTCGTGCGCAGCCGGTTACCGGTTTCCGAAAAGACGCTGACCGCGTTGCAGGCAGCATTGCGCGCTCAGACCAGCGATCCCAATGGCGCTGGATCGTACCGGGTGTTCGGTGACATGACTTGGCCTATCGCTGGCAAGACGGGGACAGCGCAACGCACCGGCAGCAAGGCGGCGAAGCCGCACTCCTGGTTTGCCGGGTTCGGCCCCTACGGCAGCGAGCCCGAGATCGCCTCGGCGGTCGTCTTCGAGAGCGTGGGCGAGGGCGTGAGCTTCGCCGCTCCGGCGACCCGTCGCATCTATGACGTCTGGCTCCAGTCGGACGTACAGGGGTGATAAGGTGTTGGGTGTTGGGTGATAGGAGTCCTGTCACCCTTCGTCCGAGGAGTCATCATGTACGGAAGACGGGGCCGCATCGGCCTGATCACGCTGGCGAGCGATTCGAGCGTCCTGCCCGAGTACGCCCGGGTGATGCCTGACGGTGTCGCCGTCTACGCGGCGCCGATCGTTCTGCCGCGCGGCGAAGTTAACGCCGCGGCACTGGCTGAGATGCTCGAAGGCGATCAGCTCGAGCGCGCCGCCGAGTTACTGATCTGGACGGACGTCGACCTCATCGTCTTTGCCTGTACGACTGGAAGTCTGGTCCACGGAATCGGATGGGACCGCGAAGTCGCCGCCCGCATCGCGGGGGCGAGCGGGCGTGCCGCGACTACGACCACCACCGCTGTGCTCGGCGCGCTTCAGGCCTTGGGCGCCACTTCGCTCGCCGTCGCGACGCCCTATATCGAAGAGCTCAACGCCATCGAGCGCCAATTCCTCGAGGAGAGCGGCTTTGGGGTCGCCAGCATTGCCGGTCTGGGCTGCGCGACCGATGCCGAGATCGGACAACTCGAACCCGAGGACGCCGTCTCGCTGGTGGAGCGGGTCAATACACCGGAGGCGGACGCGGTTTTCATCTCCTGCACGAATTTCCACTGCCTACCGGCCATTGCATCGCTGGAGCGGCGACTGGGCAAACCGGTGGTGACGAGCAACCTCGCCGGAGCCTGGGCCGCCCTGCGCCAGATCGGCGTCGACGACCCAATCCCTGGGTCCGGCGAGCTGCTGCTTCTCCCGGCAGTCGCGGAGGCCATGGCGCCATGACGAGTGAGGCGGCCAGCGTCGATGAGGACGCGTCCTCGGCCGAAACGAATCGGCCGGGGGAAGGGCAGTCATACCTGATCGGCGACACGATTTATCTGCGCGGGGCAGAGCTCGGCGACGCCAAATGGGCGACCGCCTGGCGGCCCAGACCGTTTCCGATCTCCGCCGAAGAAGCGGAAAAGCAGTTGAAAAAAAATGTCCCCGAGGAGGACCAGAAGCGGGCAGCACTGCTGATCGCGTGCCGTCGCGATGACGCGCGCCCGGTCGGATCAGCGCGCATCAATGACTCGGATCCCACCGCTACGTCGATTTCGCTGTACGCCGACCCCACGTTGGGTGCCGCGGGAGCGCAGGTCCAGGCTGAGATGCTGGCGCAGCTGGTGCCATGGCTGTCCGGAGAACGCTACCGGCCGGTCGTCGTGCTGGCAACTGATACCGGACTGGATCCGGTGCGAGCGGCGGCGGAATCGCTTGGCATGCGGCCGGCGGTCCGGCTGCGAGATGGCGTCTGGTGGGATGGCCGGCGCCACGACATGGTCTTCTATGAATACCTGAACCCGGTCTGGATCGCCCGTCTGGGCGACCCCGGTCCGGGCATCACCGTTGCCGGGGAGCCTGTGGCCGCCCCAAAGTCGCCGGCGCCGCGGCAGGATCACAATGCGGCGTTGCCGCTGCCGCCGAACGCGCTCATCGGCAGCCAGCGTCTGGCTCTACGCCCGATGCAGGTCGACGACGCCGAAACGATCGCGAATCTCATTCGGCGGGAACCCGACGCCAGTTTTGGCCACAGTCGTTTTCCCTACAGCGCGATCCTGATCGCGGACTGGTTCGGCGAGATGGCCGAGAAGGACCCCGCGCCCGACGTCGAGCTTGCCGTTGTGATGCGCGAAACGGGCGAGTTGATCGGCGAAACCGGTCTGTACAGCATCGACTGGATCGCTCGCACCGCCGAATCGGGGAGCTGGCTCTACCGTGCCGCCGATCGCGGCAAGGGCTACGGCACCGAGGCGAAGCTCCTGCTTCTCGAATACGCCTTCGAGCGGCTCGGGCTGAACATGATTTGGGCCTGGGTCAAGGAGCGTAATCCGCGGTCCCAGGCCGCCCTCCGGAAGCAAGGTTATCGCGACGCTGGTCGATTCACCTGGAGCGGCTACGGACCCGACGGTTTCGAAAACGCGCGGATGTTCGACCTGCTCGCGACCGAGTGGCGGGCAGCAAGGGATGGGTGACAGGTGATGGGTGTTAGAAGTCCCCGTCACCCATCACCTGTCACTCAAGACCCTCAACTCACCGTCAACTCCAGCTCCATCCCTTGCGCCCGGTGCGCGCCTTCGCCTACCGGGCAGAAGATCGTGTAGACGCCAGGCGCGAGGTCGGCGTTGAGTCTGGCCGAGTCTCCGGGTTGCAAGACATTGGCGAGCGTCTTCCTGATGCCCTCCCCCTCGAGCACGAAGCTGTGCGGGGCGGCTCCGTTGTTGACGATGTTGAACCGCACCGGACCCGCGGACAGCTCCGTCGGCATCTCGATGGCAAAATTGGTCAGACTGACGTCGACGAGTTGCGGCGAGGCATCGGTTCCACTCGCCGCGGCAGGAGTAGCCTGACTCGCTGTCGCCTCTTCGGCGACGGCCCCATCTGTCCCGCCACCCACGACCTGCGCGATCATCACCGAGATGCTG
Organism: Thermomicrobiales bacterium; assembly: GCA_025937615.1. Next base: position 7,241 of record JAICRA010000055.1, read on the forward strand.
GTCGAACCGTTGGCGGCCGGGACCAGGTAGGCGATCCCCGCGTACCCGGAGTCGTCCAGCTCCTTCATGCCGACGATCAGCGCGCCATCCGCGTCGGCAGCGCCGCCGATGTCGCCACAGGCAAGATAGGTCTGGATCTGGTCCTTCGAAAGGTGAACCTTGAGCGCATGGTCCTCCGTCAGCAGCTCATCCAGCGACTGCGGGATGTTGGTGAATGCCGCTTCCGCGATCACCGCGTCGCTGTTGCCGGAGACGGCGCCGACGGGCACGGTCAATGAGGTGAGCGGCTGCACCACCTCCCCCAACTCGTCACAGTCCCCAATGTGGATGTGCGATGGCCGTGGGGGCGACGCCTCCTGGGCCCGGCTACCCGCGCCGCCCAGGAACGAACCGCCGACGGCTGCCAGGCACAACGACAGGAAGAAGGTACCGGCGCGGGACGTCTTCATCGTCAACCTCCCCCACTCCTCAAGTGTGCGGCTCCTACTGCACCACGATCGTTCCCGACATGTTCGGATGAAACTCACAGAAGTACCCGAACTCGCCCGCCTCCGGGAAGACCTGGCTGAAGCTGGCCCCGGGCGCGATGGTCCCGGACTGCAGCACGTCGCGATCCTCCCCGGTCGCCGTGTGCGGCACTTGATCCTGATTCGTCCAGGTGACTGTGTC
>JAICRA010000278.1 GCA_025937615.1 Thermomicrobiales bacterium
GGGCGTTTCAGGTCTTCGTCATCGAAGCCCGTACCTTTGAGCATGGCGCGGGCACCGGCGCGATCGTTGCCGTCGAGAATGACGCGGCTCTTATGTCGCATGTCGAACCCGGTCCCCTGTTTCGTTCCCGGCCTCTCCGTCGTCGTGCTCACTCCAGTGAACTCCTTCTTCTCGCTTTCGGGACAGCCATGAAAGCTCGGCGCCGCACCGAGCTACGGCGCGTGCGTCGCGACTACGCCTCTAGCGGCACTCAGGTGCCGAGAGTGTCCCCGCCATGAAGCATTTGTGCAAGGTTCAAAATATTGGAATCCCGGATAGCTGCGTTGTTACGGCCCGGTGCGTGATCCGCTTCTGGGTCTCGTGCGTTCCGCTGGCAACCCTCAGGCGCCGCTGTCGCGTGGCGAGCTCGCGTCCGGGGGTAGACCGAGGTCAGCAATGGCCTGGGCGGTTTCGACCCGGGTGAGCGTCTCGTGGTCGCGTAGCGCGTCGGGGTCACCTGTCTCCGCCCGAAAGCGCCGGATCAATTCTTCCTCGGTACGCGCCCGCGCCTCCAACCCGGCTCGCTTCGCCAGATCGACCCTGCGCTCGACCCCTTCGACGAACTCGTCGCCACTCTGCGGAGCCGCGACCATGGCGACTACCGCACCCACTCCAGCGCCGAGGAGCCCTCCGGCGATGAATGATCCAATCCTGCGCATGACGACCATCCTGCTCTCCTACAGCGACACGTCATCCTGAACGGAGTGAAAGGTTTCGCCTCATCACCATTACGTCTCGGCCGTCACCGGTTCGAAGTCATATCGGGAGGCGACTTCCGCCATCTCGGTCGGTGACCACGGTGCCCCTCCACCATCCGCTTCATCGCCTCCTTCAAATACTGCTCATTGCCCGCCGGCTGGTAAATGTTGAGGAACCGAGCTGGCGCTGCACCTCGGTTCGCGAAGGTGTGAACAACACCTGGTGGCACGAGGACGAAGGAACCCGGACCGAGGAGGCGCAAATCGCCCTCGAAGTCGAATGCCAACTCGCCCTCCAGGACGTAGAAGATGTCGGTCATCTGGTCGTGTCGGTGCCGGACGGGACCTGGAAATCCCGGCGGTACAGTGTTGTCGGTGACTGCGAGTGGTTGGTCCGGGGCCTGGGCGAGCACGCGCAACCGAACGGTTCCAGTGTCATACACGTCACCATCCGACTCCGTGAAGACGATCGGGTCCATGGTGTGCATCCTCCGGAGTTGCCCACCAGACGGTTAGCCGCGGAGCCAGATTCCTGGACTCGCGCCTGACCGGTCGCCAGTCAGTGCTCCATTTAGCCTATAACCTTGCGGCACTTGGTGTGCACAAAGCTCTTCGCTGGAGCATGCTGAAAACGATTCATCGCGTCCGGAAGACCCGGCGCAACAGTGAGCCAAACAACAGCAGCACTGCGCCCAACCCAGCTCCGAATGCCGCGGCGCCGCGGACGTCAGCGAGCGGTCGCACGTTTTCGTCTACCGGCCCAGCGTAGATCGCGACCCTTGCCCCGGACTCGATTGTGGCCCGGTCGGCCTTGAGCGCGAAGATCCGACTCCGGACGATGCGGACCTCTTCCGTGGCAATCGCGATCGCCGTCGAGTTGGAGAACACAGCCTTGTCGCTACGAACGGCGAGGATACCGGAGCGGTCGACCTGAGCCGATCGAGCCTCGATCGTCCTCGCGCCGGAGTTGGTCATCACGACCCGCTCCGCGGTCACCCGCTCCGCGCCGGCACGATCCATCGAGACCATCGCGGCATCGACGTCACCCGCTTCGGCGCGCAAGATCTCGGTCGCGACCGTTGGTCGATTCTCCGGACCCGCGCTCACGACGACCTCCGACCCGACGGATGCAGCGATTGCTGTAGCGTCAGTGGTCGAGCGCTCAGCGCCCGGAGCAGCATCGGCACTGTCGTCGCGCATCTCCGTTCCACTCTCCTCGCGCGCCACGGCGGTCGCCCTTCCCACATGAACGAGCGTCGTCTCGGCGCAGCATCAGGCAGGCGAGTGTAGCACCGGGTGTTCCGCTGCTGGCCGTAGCGCAGGATTAGACGTCGCGGCCGACGTCCATCACGCGTATCAGCACGACCGTCAGAGCGAGGATGGCGATCAGGAGCAAAAACGACGCGGCGGCGGAGCGCCCCATATCGAGCGAGGTGAATGCGTTTTTCCAGATCGAATAGGAGATCGTCTCCGTGGCGCTCCCCGGCCCGCCACGAGTGAGGATGTAGATCAGGTCATACGTCTTCATGGCGGCGATCATGCGGATCAACACCGCCACCAGCACCACCGGCATCAGCAGCGGCAGCGTCACCGTCCAGAACGCCTGCCAGCGGTTCGCTCCATCGACCGCTGCCGCCTCGATCGGATCACGCGGCAGCGCGGTCAGCCCGGCCAGGATGATGACGATCATGAGCGAGGTCTCGTGCCAGACATCGACCCCGACGATCGTCGGCATGGCGGTGGCCTGCCCCGACAGCCACTCCTGTCTCGGCAGCCCAACCAGTCCTAACGCCCAGTTCACGGCGCCGAGATCCGCGTGCAGCAGGAGCCGCCAGATCAGCCCGACCGCGATCGGGCTGACGAGCAGCGGAATGAGGAGGATCGCCAGGTAGACGTTGCGGAAGCGCAGCCTCGGCTGGTTGAGCAGCAAGGACAGTCCCAGCGCAACAACCAGCTCGATTGCGACGACGCTGACCGCGAGCACGACCGTGTTCCTGGCGGCGTTCGCGATCAGCTCGTCGCCGACGGTCCGCGCGTAGTTCTCGATGCCCGTAAATGCCCCGATTCCCCCCTCGGTCAGGTCGTAGTCGTGGGTCGAGACGTAGAGCGCAAA
>JAICRA010000172.1 GCA_025937615.1 Thermomicrobiales bacterium
AGCCGAAGCCGCAGCCGGTCATGTTCGTTCGTCTCAGGCAACCTAGCGAGTAACTCCAGCCCTCGGCGCGAGAGCGCGACCGCCTCGCGATACGCCGACCGGGACAGAGCATTGAGCGCAGCCTGGTGAAGATATTTCGCTGCACGCCGATCATCAGTGGCGTGCTCGAAGTGCATCGCTAGTTCGGCAGCGATTTCGTTCGTCCGCTCGCCGTACACTTCTTCTCCGCGCTGTGCGATCCGTTGGTGCACCTGAATGCGCCTTGATGGCAACAGCCGCTCGTACAGGACCTGCTGATAAACAGCGTGCACGAACGCGAAGCGGCTTACGGTCCGTCCGTTCGGAAGGAGCTGGGTGCCACTGTACTTGAGAAATTGGTGGCGGTTGCTCAGCTCGTCGCACCGCATCTCCACGCCCCCGAGGTCATCCTCCAATGCTGCAGCTACGGCGGCGACAGAAAATTCCGTGCCGGCGACGCTTGCGGCTTCGAGGATGCGTTGATCGCGCGTGTCGAGGCGATCGAAGTGATTTACGATGAGTTCTCTGATGGATTCAGGAACTCCAACTCTGATTGTGTCGATTGGCGCTGTTAATTGCCAGCCCTGTTCGTGCGGTCCTATCAACCGTTCGGCTATCAAGTGCTCGATTGTGTTGACCATGAAAAGCGGATTGCCCTCAGTCCGCTCGTGAATGACCGCGCCGAGCGCGCCAGGAAAGCGGTTTCCGGGAAATCTCGCGGCGAGGTGCTGCCTCACGGTCATCTCGGTCAGATATTCGAGCTGTAGTTCCTCACACTGATGCTTAGCGACAAGCTCTCGCTTCACTGCCTGGAGCGGGTGTCGGCCGTCGATCAGTTCCGCTGGCCGATAGGTTCCGACTAACATCAACTGAGCAGCCTTGCGCCGGCGGGCAACATACGAAATCAAATCCACGGTCGAGAAGTCGCTCCAATGCAGGTCTTCCAGGATGAGCACCAGGGTCGCATTTTCCGTCAACGCATCCAGAGCATCGACCATCTCCCTCAGCATCCGGTCGCGCGTCGTGCTCGCGGCTTCGCGGCCAAAGAGTTCGCGATCCGAGGGCGTCACGATCGAGGGCAATTGCATGAGCCACATCGGCGCGTGGACGCGCAGCACGTCGGCAACCCACGGGTCTTCTCTGCATAGTTGGCTGATCGCATCCAGAATCGGCAGATAGGCTTCGCCCATCCCGTACTGCGCCAGACATTGTCCGCTGCAGATTCGCACGTTCGGTTTGCTGGCGACGCTGCGCGCGAACGCTTCGACCAGGGTGGTCTTGCCGATTCCCGCTTCTCCCGTCACGAATACCGCCTGGCACTCGCCGTCGCGCGCCTTGTTGAACCACCCTTGCATTCGTGACAACGCGTCCGTACGACCGACAAACCCGGCCGGGAGGTGCGTCAGCCCCTCGCGTGTGGCTGTCGCGCCGGCACCTGAGGTTCTCTCAGTGCTTGCGCGCTCGATATCGCTCAGGAGCGAATCGATAGACACGGTGCGTCCCGACGCATACGCGTGGGACCACCGCTCCGGCCCAAGACGAGCGCGCACCTCGGGCTCCGCAAGTCCGATGAGCGTGTCCAGGGATTCTCGGACGACGACGGTCGCATTTGTGCGTTCGGTGGCGGCGTCGCGGGCTGCCAGAATTCGCGCGGCCCACGGATCGTCGCCTTTGAGTATCGCCGCAGCGGCAAGCGGGCCCAGCGCGAAGACGAATGCGTGATTGTCATGGAGCGCGCGAATACCTGTGAGGCTTTCGCGCACGATCGCAATCGCTTCGTCGGCATTGTTGCGTCGTACGGCGACGGCGGCACGGACATTCAGCGCGAGCGCGAGAAACCACGGAGCTACAGGCCGGAGCACGGAGACCGCCTCGTCGAGCAGCCGCTCGGCGGATGCAGGGTCACCCGTCGCAAGCTCCACTGTCGCCAGCCCTGTCAGCGCATTCCCGACGCCCCACGCGAGCGCCAGCGCTCGGTAGCAATCAAGACTGTGGGCGAAGTGCTTCCGAGCCGCGTCCACGTGGCCCAGTGACAGTTCCACGCGTCCCAAGAGGTTCTCAGCTGTCGCCAGTATCGCCATGTCGCCGGTATCGCGAGCCAGCGCGAGAGCGCGCGCCAAGGCGGTGCGAGCGTTCTCGATCTCACCCAGCGCGTACGCCATCGCACCCGCTCCAAGGAGCGCTGTCGATTCGACAACCGGCGGAAGGGAAGGCAGGTTCAGGATCTGCTCGTACCACCGCAGGCCCTCGGCCGCGCGCCCACGAATGATCCAGAAGAACACCAGTCTCCACGCAATGTCGATCGCTTCGGCAGCCCGGTCGTGAGCTATGAGCCACGCCAGGGCACCGCGGTGCGTTTCGAGATCCTCACGCACGCGATCCAGCCACTGAACCTGCGCCGGTCCGACGAGTTCCTCGGCGGCCAGAGCAGCTTCAGCAGTGCTGTAGCGTACCAGTCCCTCAACGGCGTCGTCGCGTTCACCTGCATTGGTGAGTTCGCGGGCCGCGTACGCGCGCACGGTTTCGAGCATGTCGTACAACGGTCGACCCGACACCGAGATATCGCTTCGGAGAAGGAGACTCTTGTCGATTAAGCCAGCTGTCGCACGGAGTGCTTCGTCGTTGCACGACGAACGGTCATCACGACCGGCAAGCACTGCCGCGGCTCCGTCTATCGGAAATCGTGCGGGCAGCGCGCCGAGACGGCGAAACATGCGCTGCTCGTCCGGGGCCAGTAGTCGATAACTCCATGCGACAGTCGCGTCGATCGTCCGTTGCCGCTCGGGGAGATCGCGAGCACTGACGCCCGGAAGGCCGGCATGGCGCTCGAGCCGATGCAGCAGATCATCCGGCGCCAGCACTTTCAGCCAGGGCGCCGCCAGCTCGAGAGCCAGCGGCAGAGCGTCTAGCTTCCGGCAGATGGCGGCCACGGTGGGAGCATTCGCGGGAGTGAACCGAAACGCCGGTTGCGCTTCGCGAACGCGCTCGAGAAAGAGGCGGACAGCGGGGACTCGCGCGAGATCCGCCGGTGATATCCCGGCCGAATCGGCCGGCAATCCGAGAGGTTCGACGGCGTACAACCGCTCGGCGCGGACTCGAAGGGCTGCGCGGCTCGTGACGAGTATCCGGAGCGACCGGCACGAGGTGGCGAGGTCGGCGACGAGCGGCGCGGCGTCCAGCACCTGCTCGCAGTTGTCTAGCACGAGAAGGATCGGACGCCCTTGCGTGCACAAAGTCTGAACGTGGCGCGGTAAATCGATCGCGGTGTTATCGGACAGACCGAGAGCCTCGGCAACCGCAGGCGCAACGAACGTCGCCTCTCGAACGGACGCCAAATCCACGAAGACGACGCGAGTCGAATCGTTTGCCGCCATTTGGTGGCCGACTTCAAGGGCCAAACGCGTCTTGCCCACTCCGCCAGGACCGACCAGCGTGACCAGTCGCACGCTCGAATCGGCGAGCCACTGCAACAGGTGTTCGATATCGCGCTCGCGACCGAGCAGGGGGGTTGGCGCAAGCGGCAGCGATCCCGCACCCGTTTCTTCGCGTGCTGCATCGGAAGCGGGGCCCCTCGCGCTGGCGACGAGCGTGTCACGCGCCTCACCCTTTAGATCGAGCGCCGCAGAGAGCGCACGCACGGTCTCAACGTGAGGCCGCCGTCGTTCGCCGCGCTCCAGCGCGCTGATTGCCTGGACGGATATACCCGCGATCGAGGCCAGCTCCTCCTGCGTAAAGCCGGCGGCTTCGCGAAGCGCCTTCAGGTGCGCCCCAAAAGACCCGGGAGCGCTGCGTTTCATGGCGGTCCTATCTTACCGCCGGGATTGTGGGAGCGCTGTGTGGGTCCTGTGTGAGCGTTGTAGGTGGTGACCACTTCGCTCGCTCGAGACACTTGTCGTCATGGGCGACAGCGCACGCAGGACCGCGTTTGTCACGGGATCCGACGGATTCCTTGGCATCGAGTTGATAAAGCTTTTGGTGTCTCGGGGCCATCGCGTACTCGCCCTGACGCGTTCGCTCGAAGGCGCTGAGACCTTGCGCCGCATGGGTGCCGTGCCCGTCATCGGGGACCTGCTCACACCTGGTCGATGGCAGGACGAGGCGGCGGCGGACTGGGTCCTTCATCTTTCGCTGCCGGCAGATCGCGGGCGCACCTTCCCGAAACGGGCGGCC
>JAICRA010000200.1 GCA_025937615.1 Thermomicrobiales bacterium
ATAGTGCGTGTGACCGCCGCTCACGTCGCGACCTCCTCATCGTCGCCACCCGGTATGCTGGCTCCAACGCGTTCATCATGAGGAGATCTGCCATGTTCCCCTTCCGCCTTTACGCCGCCACCGGCGACGCTGTCGTCCAGCTCGATAGCCGCTACGGAGACACCGTCGTTGCCTCCCTCAACCTCGAGGGCCGCGGCGTCATGTGCGTCGCTGTCGATCCCCATGATCCAAGACGGATCTTCGCCGGTACCTTCGATCGAGGCATCTACCGCAGCCGCGACGGTGGAGGCTCCTGGGAGTCTGTGGGGTCGGGTATGGCCGACGCGCGGGTCCTCTCGATCGCCATCTCCCCCTGCGACCGGGTCAACGGGCTTTCCGTCGTCTATGCCGGCACTGAGCCCAGCATGCTCTTTCGCTCCGAGGACGACGGTCAATCCTGGCAGCCCTCTCCGGCTCTGATTGAGCTGCCGAGTGTGCCGACCTGGTCGTTCCCGCCCCGGCCCTACACCCACCACGTCCGCTGGATCGGTCTCCATCCGACCGACCCCGCGACGATCTACGCCGGCATCGAGCTGGGCGGGGTGATGGTCACGCGGGATGGTGGCGCCACCTGGGAGGACCGCAAGCCGGAATCCCAGCACGATGCCCACGCAATATCCACCCACCCGGCGGCGCCCGATCGCGTCTACGAAGCCGCCGGTGGCGGTGTGGCGTTGTCCACCGACGCCGGGGCAACTTGGCGGCCTGTGGACGAGGGGATGGACCGGCACTACGCCTGGGGGCTGACGATCGACGCCGTCGATCCTGACCTCTGGTACGTCTCAGCGAGCTTCGGCGCGCGTACCGCTCACCGCAACGACGGCGACGCGCAGGGAATCCTCTACCGCAAGCGAGGAGACGCGCCATGGGAAGCGCTCGGCGGCAACGGGTCGGGACTGGAGCGCCCGCTTTCCTACATGCCGTACGCGCTGGTCGCCCCTCGCGGCCGCCCGCAGACTCTCATCGCCGGGCTGCAGAACGGCGATCTCCTCTTGACAGAGGACGCTGGAGAGACGTGGCGCAAACTCCAGACCGGTCTCGACGGCCTGCTGGCACTGAGTGAGAGCGCCGCCTAAGTTCAGGCGAAGATTTCCGCGACGGGCACGCTGAACCCTTTTGGCTTCAATCCGCCGCCGCGACCGTCTCTCGCTCTCCCTCCTTCGCCTCGACCGCGTGCTCGGGCCGCCAGCGCAGGTTGAGAGTGCGGTTAGCGGTCACCTCGTCGAGCCGCTTGTACTCGGTCGTATGTGGCGCTTGCTGCACCACCTCCGGTGTCTCGGCAGCCTCCTGCGCGATCTGACGCATGACGCCGATGAAGTGATCGAGCGACTCGATGGACTCCGTCTCCGTCGGCTCGATCATCAGGGCCTCGGGAACGACCAGCGGGAAGTAGACCGTCGGCGGGTGGATGCCAAAGTCGAGGATCCGCTTGGCGATATCGAGTGCGCGCACCCCCTGTGCCTTCTGCCGGGTGGCGGAGAAGACGGTCTCATGCATACAGGTGCGGTCGCCAAAAGGCTGATCGTAGAGATCGCGCAAGCGGGCACGGATGTAGTTCGCGGCGAGGACGGCGTCCTCGCTCACCTGGCGCAGTCCCGCAGCACCGTGCATGCGGATGTAGGTGTAGGCACGGACGAACATGCCGAAATTGCCGTGGAAGGCGTGCAGGCGCCCGATGCTCTCCTCCGGCTGGAACAGTTCGTACCGCTCCTCGCCGTCCTCCTCCACGCGGCGGACGCGCGGGCCAGGCAGGAACTTCGCCAGGTCCTGGCGCACGCCGACCGGTCCCGAGCCGGGACCGCCGCCGCCGTGAGGGGTGGAGAAGGTCTTGTGCAGGTTGAAGTGCATGATGTCGATGCCGAGGTCGCCGGGTCGTGCGATCCCGAGAATGGCGTTGAAGTTCGCGCCGTCGTTGTAGACCAGACCGCCCGCCTCGTGAACGGCGGAGATGATCTCCTCGATATGCTCGTCCCACAGCCCGAGCGTGTTGGGGTTGGTAATCATCAAACCGGCAGTATCCGGGCCGACTGCCGCCCGCAGCGCATCGAGATCGCAGTTGCCGCGCGCATCCGAAGGGATCGTCACCACCTGGAAACCGGCCATCACCGCGGTCGCGGGGTTGGTGCCGTGGGCGCTGTCCGGAACGAGGATCTTGGTGCGCCCGGTATCGCCGTGGGACAGATGCCAGGCGCGCATGACGAGGCAGCCGGTCAGCTCGCCCTGCGCCCCGGCCACCGGCTGCAACGCGACCTCGTCGAACCCCGAAATCTCGCTCAGCATCTCCTGCAGCTCCCACATCAGCTGCAAGGCGCCCTGGACGGTGCTGGGGTCCTGGTACGGGTGGATAGTGGCGAAGCCGGGCAGACGAGCGACCACCTCGTTGATCTTCGGGTTGTACTTCATCGTGCACGACCCCAGGGGGTACATGCCGATGTCGATGGCGTGGTTCTTCTGGGAGAGACGGGTGTAGTGGCGGATGACGTCGATCTCGCTCACTTCCGGCCAGTCGAGATGCTCGCGCGTCATTCCCTCCGGCAGGGGCGTCTCCGGCACATCCGGTTCGGGAAAGCGCACGCCGCGCCGCCCAGGTTTGCTCAATTCAAAGATCAGCGGCTCGACCGCCATGCTTGCCACGCTCCCGGACTGACGGGCGATTTTCGCCCAGACGAGTGCTCAAAACCTCGCGATGGTAGCACGCTGCAGGCGGCCCACCTCGCGTGAGGCCAGGGCAAAACTGCCCGTGCTATCCTCGGCGGACGGCGCATGGAGAGGAGCTCAAGGCATGCAAATGAAGTTGGAAGTGGTTCACGTCCCTGTTTCGGATGTCGACCGTGCCAAAGCGTTCTATACCGAGCAGATCGGTTTCAACGCAGACCATGACCACCAGGTCAACGACGAGCTCCGTTTCGTCCAGTTGACCCCTCCCGGTTCCGCCTGCTCGATTGCCATCGGTACCGGACTGACGCAGATGAAGCCGGGATCGGTCGAAGGGCTGATGATGGTCGTCGCCGACGTGCAAGCGGCGCGCGATGAGCTCATGCAACGCGGCACGGACGTGAGTGCGATCGATGTCCAGCCGTGGGGCTCATTTGTCTATTTCAGCGATCCCGATGGGAATTCCTGGGTGTTGCAGCAGTTACCCGACCGCGGTTAGCGACGTCCAGACAGTGAGTCCTACTCGACCGCTTTGATGACGCCCATCAAGCCTCGGTCCTCATCAAACACGCGATCTTCGATAAAGACCTGAAGCAGATCAATGTTCGCCGGAACCCTGGGCTCGCGGCTCCGGTCGATGGCAACTTGTCGCAGATCCTCGAAGAATATCAGCGTGGTGGAAAGAGGCTCTGGCTCTCGCCCGGGCCGGAGCTGACCAGCGATCTCCGACTGTGCGACGACCGGCTCACATCCTTGCGCGCGCTTTAGCGAACGACGTTAGTATGACTCCTCAGGTTCCCACGCGGTTCCTTTGTGATGAAACGTTGTCTGAGACGATGGAATGGGCACCGATACGCCAACGGCCACGACGTCCGTCCCGAAGAGCGCCACGGTGCTTAGTACTCGTCCCGCACCCGCGTGGCCTGAGGCTGCCACCAGCCGCGTCCAGATCCTGCTCTGCCTATCCGCGTTTCTGGCCGCCCTGAATTTTTTTGCGCCGACCCCCTTCTATCCACAGATGGCGCGCGACCTGCAGACGACGGTTCCGCTCCTGGGACAGGTCGTCACCCTGATGGCCTTCATCAGTGCTGGTCTGGGTCTGCTGGCTGGTCCCCTGGCCGACCGGTACGG
>JAICRA010000241.1 GCA_025937615.1 Thermomicrobiales bacterium
CGGCGCCGCCGAGCTCCAGAGGAACCCCCTGCGCTCGATCTGCTTCATCCTCGATCTCACAGAGCGGAAGCGCGGGGACGAGGAATGGCGGGCCTTCGTCGACGCAACCGCCCACGATCTGCGCAATCCGCTTACCGCGGTTCTCGGTCAGACGCAATTGCTGCAACGCCGGCTGCGGCGCGATGGTGACATTGACCGCGAGGACACTGAATCGAGACTGACCGCTATCGCATCCTCCGCGGTGCGGGCGGCGGGACTGATCGACGATCTCATGGACACTGCCCGGTTGGGAGCTGGGCAGCCTCTCGAGCTCCAGCATCAGCCAGTCGACATTGTCGCGATCGTGCGCGCGTGCGCGATAGAGGCGCAGCGAGTCAGCCCGTCCCATCTCGTGCGCGTTGAGTCCGATACTTTCTCGCTCGTAGCACTCGCGGACCGATCTCGCATCGAGCGGGTCGTCCGCAACATGCTCGACAACGCCATCAAATACAGTCCGGCGGGAGGGGACATCGTCGTTCACACGCGCCGTGACGAGGACGAAAACGGGTGCTGGGGAGTCGTGACGATCGAGGATCGCGGTCTGGGCATTCCCGCTTCCGATCTGCCCTACGTCTTCGACCGCTTCCGCCGTGGCGGCAATGTGCAACGGCACATTGCCGGCTCCGGGATCGGGTTGACCGGAGCTAAACAAATCGTCGCCCAGCATGGCGGTGCGATCAGCGTCCAGAGCGTGGAAGGCGAGGGCAGCACCTTCACCCTGCGTCTGCCTCTGCTCCCCGGACGGGCGTGATGGGTGATAGGGTCATAGGGTGATGGGGTGATAGGGAGAACGACGGAAGTCGACGTCCCATCACCGTGAGCGCGGCGAACAACCATCCTATCACCGCAAGCGGAGCGAGTAATCACCCATCACCCATCATCCGACTTCCGACTCGATCGGGAACCAGTCGTCGCCCCTTGAAGTACAAGAGACAAGATCGCGATCAGGCCGGTGGAGGGCCGTCCACTGGACGACACAGAGTCGGGGTTAGTCGAACGCGTCCGGCGCGGAGACATCCGTGCCTATGAGGAGCTCGTGCGCCGCTACCAGGATGTCGCCTTCCGCCTTGCCTACACCATCCTGGGATCGACGGACGAAGCGGAGGACGCGACCCAGGAGGGGTTCGTCCGCGCCTATCAGGCGCTTGACCGGTTTCGCCCCGGCGCCCCGGTGCGGCCCTGGCTCTTGACGATCGTCGCCAATGTGGCGCGCACCCGCCGCGCGACTGCCGCGCGGCGCCCCACCCTGACGCTGCAGGCAGCAGCGACCCACTCCTCGGACGACTCGGCCCGGTCGCCCGAGGCAGTGGCTCTCAACGCCGAACAACGACGCGAGTTACTGGGCGCGGTCAATGCCTTGCGAGACGACGACCAACGCGTTATCGCCTACCGCTACTTTCTCGATCTGTCGGAAGCGGAGATGGCCGAGATCCTGGGGTGTGCTCGCGGCACGGTTAAATCACGGCTGTTTCGCGCCCTTGGCCGTCTGCGAAAACAGCTCACGACCGAGGCACCGGCAGGAGAAGGAGGGCGCAGTGGCTGATCGCGTCCCTCCGTCCAGCCTCTCCGATTCGGAGCTCGAGCAGCGGCTGATCGACCTGGGACCGCGGCTCTACCCGACCACCCCCGACCTGGCCACGGAGGTGCGTCATCGACTCGAGAGCGAACTGGTTTCGAGATCCTTCGGCCCCGCCCCGGTCAATCGGCACGAAGGACCGCTTACCCGCGGTGGAATGCCCTCTGTGCCGGACGAACGGAATCAGGGGCGGTCATGGGTGAGAACGACAGCCGTTCGGCCAGCACTATGGCTCGTCGCGGCCCTCCTCCTGATCGCCATCGTCGGCGGACTTGTCCTCTTCCCTGAGACGCGAAACGCGATTGCCGACCGCCTCGGTCTGCAAGGCGTGCTGATCCAGTGGGTCGACGAGGTCCCTACGCCGGAGCCGTCCCGGGTCGGAGGCCCGCTGCTGCTTGGTCGGCAGGTCAGCCTCGACGAAGCCCGGGCCGCCGTGGACTTCCCGGTTCGCGTCCCAGCCGCCGCTGGCTTCGCCGTGCCGCAAGAGATCTACCTCCTGGAGGAGGATCAGGGCGCGATGGTCTCGTTTGTCTACCCGCCCGGACCGGGGCTGCCGGCAACTGATGAAACCGGCGTCGGCGCGCTGCTCACCCAGTTCCAGGGCGAAGCCGATCGCGATCTGATCGAGAAGGGCCTGCTGAACGACGGAGCACCAGAGACCGATCTGGAGGCCGTGAGCATCGACGGGGAGCCGGGGTTCTGGATCAGCGGCGCACCGCACACGTTCTTCTTCGTCTGCTACGACGCCGGCGAATGCCGGCAAGAACGGTACCGCCTGGCCGGCAACGTATTGATCTGGGAGCAGGACGGAGTCACGCTGCGCTTCGAGTCAGCGCTCTCCCGCGAGGACGCGGTGGCGGTCGCGGAATCCGTACCCGCTTCAGAATGAATGGGCGCGGGAACCGATCGCGCTCTGCCGCAGTATGGAAGAGTGGAAACTGAGTCCGTTGCGGCGCGATCGCAATCCTTCGATCCCCGGCGACTGAGGAGGGGCACCCATGTCCTTGCATCTTCTCCCCTACCGACGGATGCCTCTGCGGCGAGCAATCACCGGAGTCATCCTGATTGTGGCGCTGGTAACACTTACGGCACCTGCGCTCGCCGGCGGGTTCGCCGTGGTGCGCCTCGACGAGCCTCCCGGCGAGGTCCTTGTTGCCACCCCGTGGCGATTCGGTTTCATGGTCTTGCAGCACGACGTGACCCCGAACAGCGACGTTACTCCGGTCGTGCGCGCTGTCCACAAGGAAACCTCTGAGGAGGTCACGGCCACCGGCCGGCAAGAGGGTGCGGTGGGACACTTCGTGGCCGAAGTCACCTTCCCACGCGCCGGCGAGTGGAAATGGTCGATCGAACCCTTGCCGTACGCCGAGACGTCATTCGAGACACTCAACGTGCTGGAAAGTTCGGACGCACGGAGTTTTCAGGCCCAGATCGTGACCGGTTCCTGCGCTGCTCCGGGAGATATTGCCTATTCCCTGGGTGACGTCATCCTACAGTCGGTCACTCTGAAATCGCCAGAGGTCCCAATCGCGATCGGCGTCTCGACCATCGAGACCTCGCTGTCGGAGCTACTTGCTTCCGAGCACGCACTCGGCATCGGCATGGAG
>JAICRA010000326.1 GCA_025937615.1 Thermomicrobiales bacterium
CGCCGCGGCCGATCACGCCGGAAGGCGCGTTGCGCTACGCCGACGTGATCTTCGATCAGGATCGCGCGCGACTCATCGCGGTGCGCGAGGACCACTCCGGCGATGGGGAAGCGGTCAATACCATCGTCGCGCTCGACCCTGAAGGCGACGAGAGCGGCGGCATGGTCCTCGCCTCCGGCGCCGACTTTTACTCCAATCCACGTCTCAGCCCCGACGGTCAGCGGCTGGCCTGGCTGCAATGGAATCATCCCAACATGCCGTGGGATGGCTCAGAGCTGTGGGTCGGCGAGATTGGCGAGGATGGAATGATCGCTTCCTCTGAGCTGACCGCCGGTGGCCCCCAGGAATCGATCTTCCAGCCCGAGTGGGCACCCGACGGCACCCTCTATTTCGTCTCCGACCGCACTGGCTGGTGGAACCTCTATCGTCGCGGCGGTGAGGGCGACGAGGCCGTGGCGCCGATGGACGCGGAGTTCGGATTGCCTCAATGGGTCTTCGGCATGGCGACCTACGCCTTCCTCAACCCGCGGACGATCCTGGCTACCTACGCCCGCGACGGCAAATGGCATTTGGTAACCATCGATACCGAATCCGGTCAGCTCACCCCGGTCGAGAATCCGTTCACCGAGATCGATGAGCCGTTCGCGGCCGAGGGCGTCGCGGTAATGATCGCGGGGAGTCCGACCCTGGCCACGGCGGTAGTGCGCTACGACCCGGCCGGTGGAACATTCGAGACGCTCAAGCGCTCGCTCGAGGTCGAGATCGACCCCGGTTATCTATCGATCCCCGAACCAGTTGAGTTTCCAACCGAGAACGGCCTCACGGCCCATGGCTTCCTTTACCTGCCGCGGAACAAGGACTTCGTCGCGCCGGAAGGCGAGCTACCGCCGCTGCTCGTGCAGAGTCATGGTGGACCGACCAGCGCCACCTCGACCGCGCTCAGCCTGCCGAACCAGTTCTGGACGTCCCGCGGGTTCGCCATCCTCGACGTCAACTACGGCGGCAGCACCGGTTACGGGCGGCCCTACCGGCAGCGATTGAATGACGCCTGGGGCATCGTCGATGTCGACGACCACGTCAACGGGGCGAAGAATCTGATCGAGCGCGGGCTCGTCGATCCTGACCGCACCGCCATTCGCGGCTGGAGCGCCAGTGGCTACACGACGCTCGCCACTCTGGCGTTCCACGATCTTTTCCGCGCTGGCGCCAGCCACTTCGGCATCAGCGACTTGGAGACGATGACGACCGACACTCACAAGTTCGAGTCTCGCTACCTCGACGGGCTGATCGGGCCCTATCCCGATCGTAAGGACATCTACATCGATCGCTCGCCGATCCATCACCTGGAGGGATTCACCGAGCCCCTGATTCTCTTCCAGGGTAGCGAGGACACGGTGGTGCCGCTCGATCAGGCGGAGACGATGTACGAGGCGATGGCAGCCCGCGGTTTACCGGTGACGCTGGTCGTCTTCGCTGGCGAAGGGCATGGGTTCCGCCGAGCGGAGAACATCCGACGCGCCCTCGAAGGAGAACTTGATTTCTACGGGCAGGTCTTCGGCTTCACACCGCACGGGGACATCGAGCCGGTGACCATCGCCAACAAGGAGTGAGCTATGGCCACGGCGGCTCGTAAGGTCATCGTCACCTGCGCCATCACGGGGTCAATCCACGTCCCGTCGCAGACGCCATATCTGCCAATCACGCCCGATCAGATCGCCGAGAATGCGATCGGCGCGGCGAGCGAAGGCGCGGCGATCCTGCATCTGCACGCCCGCAATCCCGAGACCGGTCAGCCGACTCCTGATCCGGAGGTCTTTCTACGTTTTCTGCCCCGCATCAAGGAGAGCACCGACGCGGTCATCAACATCACCACGGGCGGCGCGCAAACGATGACGATCGACGAGCGATTGGCCGGCCCGCTGCGAATGAAGCCTGAGATGTGCTCGCTCAACATGGGATCGATGAATTTCGGTCTCTACCCCATGGCCAGCCGCATCAAGGAGTTCAAATTTGACTGGGAGCCAGGGTATCTGGAGATGTCGCGAGGACATATCTTCCGCAATACCTTCGCCGACATCGAGCGCCTGCTGGAGACAATGGGCGCGCACGGAACCCGCTTCGAGTTCGAGTGCTACGACGTCGGACACCTCTATAACCTCGCGCACTTCCTCGATCGCGGGATCGTCCAGCCACCGGTC
>JAICRA010000056.1 GCA_025937615.1 Thermomicrobiales bacterium
AGACGCAAGACGACTTGGCCCAGGATGGACTGGCGTTCCTGCGCGACACGTTTGCCTGAGCGAGTAGCGGAAAGCGGAAGGAGGACAACGGCGAACGGTACCTTTCGTGCTGGCGTGGGCCGGGTCGACATCACGCCTCCCTTGACCGCGCCGCATGCAAGCTGGGGAGCACAGGTTCACGTTCTGCCCGACGGCGTGGAGGCTGATCTGTGGGCCACCGCTCTCGTCGTTGACGATGGGATGACCACGGCGGTGTGGGTCGACCTCGACCTCGTGCTCATCTCTCGTGAGGAAAGCGACGTCATCCGTGACGTGGTAGCCGCGGCGCTCGATATCCCGGTCCATGCGGTTCGCGTTTCGGTGACGCACAACCATGCGGGACCTCCGCCGAGTGCCTGGAACTGGACGCGACAGGGTCGAGCGGCGCTTGATGGCTATTACGCGCTGCTTCCGGAATACGCCGCTGGAGCGGCGCGGATGGCGCGAGCCGGCTTGCGGCCGGCGCGAGTTGCCGCTGGATCTGGTGAAAGCCGGGTGGGCGTTAACCGGCGCGAGAATGCCCCGGATGGGCGCATGGTGACGGGCGTCAATCCGGAAGGACCGATCGACCCTCAGGTCTTTGTGCTCCGCATCGACGATCGGGAAGGCGGGCCGCTCGCCGCAATCGTCGGTTACACAATGCACCCGACGACGCTCGGTCCCACGAATCGGTTGATCAGCCCGGATTGGCCAGGGCATCTGAAGCGGACCGTCGAGGCTATCACCGGCGCGACCTGCCTGTTCGCACAGGGGGCGACCGGCAACATCGGGCCCGGTCCCTATGGCTTTACCGACGACGTTCGCGTCGTGCGCCGACTTGGCAGGCAGGTCGGTTGCGAAGCCGCGCGCGTATATCTCGAGCTCGAGCTGCCCGCCGTCCAGCATCGGCATGAGCGGGTCTGGGAATCTGGAGCGCCGCTGGGTAAATGGACCCAGGAGCCGGTCGAGGAGCCGGACCCTGTTGTGCGGATCATGTCTCTGCAGATCAAGTTGCCCCTTATCGAGCAACCTGAGCTGCGGGACGCGCAGGCGCGCGTCGATGAGGCACAACGACGCCTGGATGACTTGAGCCGGAAGAACCGGGCAGCGTCGGTCACTGAGATCGAAGCGGCGACGTTTGCCGTGAAGCGAGCCAACATGACGCTTTCACGGGTGCAGACCTACGGCGGGCGGCAGACGTTTCCCGTGGAGTTGCATCTGCTGCAGGTTGGACCGGCGGTGCTGGCCGGAATCGAGGGCGAGCCGTTCGTGGAGATCGGTCTAGAGATCAAAGCCGGGTCGCCATGGTTCTCGACCTGGTTTGGTGGTTACACCGGAGGCTGGGCTGGGTACATCCCCACGCCTGACGCCTATCTCCAAGGAGGGTACGAGGTGGACACCTCACCTTTCGCCCCGGAGGCGGCCGGACGGCTCGTAACCGAAACCCTCGCCGCTCTCCAGGATCTGCACGCGCACCAAACAGGGTGAGCTGGTGATGAACATCGCCGCGGAGGTCGACCGAGGTAATGAGCGCTAGGATATGGGGCGCCGACTGTTTAAGGCGGGCCATCAGACGGGGAGTCGCTGATGACGACGCATGAAGTCGCCCCTGGCATCTACCGCATCGAGAGCATCCTGGGGCCGCGCCCGTTCGCGCAATACCTGCTGCGCGAGGAGCGATCGCTCCTAGTCGACACCGGGATCGTGTCGACGCCGGATGAGGTGATCCTGCCGGCCTTCCGGGAGCTAGGGCTCGATCCGGCCGACCTCGACTACGTGCTGATCTCCCACGCCGACGTCGACCACTTCGGCGGCAATGCCGCGATGCGAGCCGCGGCGCCGCGGGCGATCGTCTGCGCTCACGTCGCAGATTGCGACTGGATCGGCGATCGGGAGCGGATTCTACGCGAGCGCTACGGCTGGTACGCGGTGCACGGTCCCGACGCGGACTACGACGCCGGCACGAAAATGTGGCTGCGAAACGCGTTGGGTCCGGATGTGCCGGTCGATCTCCACCTCGTTGGCGGCGAGGTGTTTCGCCTCGGCCCACGCGTCTCGGTCGAGGTCCTCCATCTGCCGGGTCACTCCCTGGGGCACATCGGACTCTGGGATCCGGCCTCCAGGAGCGCGATCATCACCGATGCCGCGCTCGGTGCCGGGCTGCTCAACAACGAGGGTGACGTGATCCATCCTCCGCCCTACATGCTTCTGGAGGAGTACGAGGCCACCGTGCGCCGGCTGCTAGGGCTGGCGCCGGAGCGGCTGCTGACCGCTCACTACGCCGTCATGGAGGGAGCATTGGTCGAGCGCTTCCTGGAGGAATCGCTGGACTTTGTCGCGCGAGCCCAGTCGGCGATCGAAGCGGAGATCGAGAAATCCGAAGAGGTGACGATCGCCGGATTGATGTCTGCCCTGAACCCGGGCCTCGGTCCCTTCACCTCGATGGCCAACGAGCTGGGCGGCCCGATCCGCGCCCACTTACAGGAGTTGGTGGCGAGTGGGCGCCTCGAGGAGATTCCTGGCCGGCAGCCGCCTTCGTGGCGGGTGAGAGAGCGATGAGCGCGACAGACCCGTTCCCAGCCGAGACCTCCTCCGCCGCGGGCGGGGCGGCGGCTTTGCCGTGGGGGAGCCGCGCTCGTGGCACGGTCGGGCAGCTGGTCGGGGCACGCGAGTTCGCCATCCTCGTCTTCCTGCTGCTGATCAGTCTCGCCATCGGCATCGCCCGGCCGACCTTCTTTACCACGAGCAACTTGCTGGCGATGGGTCGGCAGATGGCCGAGATCGCCATCATGGGCACCGCGGCCACGTTTCTCATCACCGCCCGCGAGCTCGACCTCTCCGTTGGCTCGATCTATGGCTTCTGCTCGTTGCTGATGGCGCTGCTGGCGGCAAATCAGGGAATCGATCTCTGGTTCGCCCTGATCATCGCGCTCCTTGCTGCCACTGCGCTAGGGTTGGTCAACGGCCTCGTCACCACCGTCGGACGCATCCCGTCGTTCATCGTCACCCTCGGCATGCTCTACATCGTGCGCGGAGCGGCGCTCGTGATGTCGGCCTATCCGGTGGCGCGCTTACCGCACGACACGTTCTACGAGGTGCTGGCGGGCGACCTGTTTGGGATTCCGGTGCAGATCATCTGGATGCTCGCTATCGTGATCGCGGGCACATTGGTCTTCCGGCGGACGACGTTCGGTTACTGGGTGCAGGCCACCGGCAGCAACGAAACGGCGGCTCGCCTGGCTGGGATCCCGGTTCGGCGCGTGAAGGTCATCTGCTTCGTCCTCAGCGCGGTCTCCGCCGCGTTTGCTGGCGCCCTCAGCTTCGCCCACCTGACCTCGGTCTCGCCGACCGCCGGGGCCGGGGACGAGCTGACGGTGATCGCCGCCGTCGTCATCGGCGGCACCTCGCTCTTCGGCGGCCACGGCACCATCATCGGCACCTTCCTCGGCGCGGCGTTATTGACAATCGTCCGCAATGGGCTGGTTCAGCTCGGGGGCGAAGGGCGCCTACAAGAAGCGTTCCTGGGGGGAATCATCATCCTGGCGGTGCTGATACACACCCACGTTGGGCGAAGGAGGTGAGGTTCGGAGTCGGGAGTCGGTACGGCGAGGAGTCGTGCTTTGCACAAGGAGAGGGACATGAGACTGACGAAGCTGCCGATGTTCTTGAGCCTGATCCTGGCGCTGATGCTCATCGGCCCGATGACCTTCGGCGGCGCACCCGCCGTGGCCCAGGATGACGAGGGCCTGAGGTTCGTCTTCGTGACGCACGATCTGGGCGCCGGCATTTTCGCGCCGGTGCGGCGTGGAATGGAAGATGCTTGCGCCCTGATCGAAGCCACGTGCGAGTTCCTCGGCCCGCAGACGTACGACCCAGCACAGCAGGTGGCGATCCTCGAGGCCGCGATCGCTACGAATCCCGATGGCATCGCCACCACCCGCCCCGAACCCGGCGTCTACGACGACGTCATTCAGCGCGCCCAGGAAGCCGGAATCAAGGTCGTTACCTTCAACACAAATGATCCGACCGCCGACGAGGTCGCTCCAGCTCCCTTCGTCGGGCAGAACTTCACGAACTACGGGCAGGTCTGGGCGCGCGAGGTGATGCGCGCCATGCCGGATGGCGGCACGCTCGCGATCACCAACTGCTGCCCCGGGCACTTCGCGCTCGAGGAGCGCATCCGCTCCTTCACCGAGACGCTGGAGGCGGAAGGCGAGGGCAAGTACGAGATCCTGGAGACGATCATCACCGGCGCCGATGAGTCGGAGGTCTTCGGTGCCATCGAGGCCTTCTACGCGGCTAACCCAGACGTCAACATGATCACCGGGGTCGATTACTACAGCAATATCATCGCCCAGTTCATCAAGAACAATAATCTTCAGGGCCAGCTGCTGGCGGGTGGCTCCGATCTCGCCCCGGCCCAAATTGACGGGCTGCGCGAGGGTTACGTCGCCTTCGGTCTCGGTCAGAACCCCTATCTCCAGGGTTTCTACCCGGTCATGATCATGCACCAGGAGATCGAGTACGGCATTCGCCCGATCACGATCGATACGGGCACCGACGTGGTCACGCCCGAGAATGTCGACGAATACAACCCGGAGTTTCGGTAGAGGACGAGGGGGAGTCGGCTTTGCCTAAGGAGGGGCGCTTGGCTGAGGGGGCGGCCGCTGCAAGTGCGCGGCCTGAGGGGGAAAGGAAGACGGGGCCTCGACCGCTCGCCGTCTTCTTCCCTGCTTCGCCCCCTTGAGCGAAGCGACCCCCGCTCCCCCCCTTCAATTTCGAAGCGATGACGGATCCGATCCTTGAATTCGACGGAGTGAGCAAGCGCTTCGGGGGTGTGCGCGCCTTGCAGGGGGTGAGCTTCGCCGTGCCCGGGGGCGAGGTGCATGCCCTCGTCGGCGAGAACGGCTCGGGGAAGTCGACCCTGATCCGCATCTGCGGAGGAGTCTTCCCGCCCGACGAGGGCACGATCCGCTTCGAGGGGCGCGAGGTCTCGTTCGCTGACCCACTCGCCTCCCGCGCCGCCGGCATCAGCGTCGTCCACCAGGAGATCCCGATCTGCCCTGATCTGACCGCAGCGCAGAACGTCCTCCTCGGTCACGCTCTGCCGAAATGGGGTGGGCTGATCGATTGGGGCGAAGTGAATCGCCGTGCCGAGGCTGTTTTCGCCCAGCTTGGTGTGGACATCCGTCCGTCCGCCCTCGCTGGCGACCTCCCCATTGCCCAGCGGCAACTGATCGCCATCGCGCAGGCGCTGTCGCATCAGGCGACGTTACTGATTCTCGATGAGCCAACCTCCGCCTTGAGCAAGCAGGAGGCGGAGCGGCTCTTCGCGATCATTCGTGGCCTCAAGGCACGGGGGCTGACCATCATCTACGTCTCGCACCGGTTGGAGGAGGTGTTCGGTCTTGCCGACCGCGTCTCGGCACTGCGCGACGGTCACTATGTCGGCACGGTTTCTCGTGAGGAGACGACACCGGACGAGGTCGTGCGGATGATGGTTGGCCGCGAGATTACGCATCTCTTCCCTAAGGAAGAGCATTCCACGGGTGACGTACTGCTCAGCGTGCGTGGGCTCTCGGCGCCGGGTGCGTTTGAAGATGTGTCATTTGATCTCCACGGCGGTGAAGTTCTGGGTCTGGTGGGATTGCAGGGATCGGGCACAAGCGAGGTGCTGCGTGCCCTTGGTGGTCAATATCCACATCTCACCGGGGAGATCATCCTGCAAGGCGAGCCGGTCCAACCCGCCTCGGCCACCGACGCAATCCGCCGTCGCATCGCGTACGTCCCCGCCGATCGGCAGGGCGAAGGCCTCTTCGCCTCGATGTCGGTGCGCGAGAACGCTGGGCTGCTCCTTCTGTCGCGCCTGGCGGCCGCCCTCGGGTGGGTGCCAAACCGGTCGCTCGATGAGGTGGCAGGCGAGATGGTGCGGCGCTTCCAAATCCGGGCGGCATCGCTGACCGTGCCGGTCAGCAGTCTCTCTGGTGGTAATCAGCAGAAGGTGGTCATTGCCCGCTCCCTTTCCATTGAGCCGCTCGTCATCCTGCTCGACGACCCGACTCGCGGCATTGATGTCGGTGCCAAAGCGGAGGTGCATCAGATCCTGAACGGGATGACGCGACAGGGTCGTGGCGTGCTGCTCGTCTCGTCGGAGTTGCCGGAGGTCCTCGCCATGAGTGACCGAGTGCTAGCCATGTACGGCGGCCGCGTCGTCGCGGAGTTGCCGCGTGGGGCCCATCACGAGGCGGTGATGCAGTTGATTACGGGGGTCCATGCGGCATGACGAAGGCTGTGAAGGGGAACGAGGGGATAGATATGCGCGGCGAATCCCCGTTCCGGTTAGATGGGCGCGTCGCCATCGTCACGGGCGGTGGTGGTGGGCTCGGCTCGGGGATCTGTCCAGCCCTGGCCGTGGCCGGCGCCGCTGTTGTCGTCGCTGGCCGGACGCAGGAAAAGCTCGACCGCGTGGTGACGGAGATCGTCGCCGGAGGCGGCCGCGCCCTTGCGGTCGAGGTCGATATCGCCGACCGGCAATCTGTCGAGACCTTGACGGAGCGGGTCATGTCCGAGCTCGGCGGCATCGACATCCTGGTCAACAACGCCGCCGTCTACCATCGCAAGCCGTGGACGGAGATCACCGAAGAGGACTGGGACCAGGTGCTCGATACCAATCTGAAGGGCTACTACCTCTGCGCCCGTGCGGCCTATCCTGCGCTCAAGGCGTCCGGGCGCGGCCGGGTCATCAACGTCGCCTCGATCACCTTTTTCGGCGGGGTGCCGTTCCTGCTCGACTATGTCGCCTCCAAGGGAGGCATCGTCGGCTTCACGCGAGCGCTGGCGCGGGAGGTGGGATCGGACGGCATCACCGTCAACACCCTCTCCCCGGGGGCCTTCCCGACAGATGCCGAGAAGATCCATCCCGACCTCGAAAATTACAATCGAGATATCCTGGCGGCCCAGAGCATCAAGCGGCGGGGAACCCCCGAGGACGTCGGCAATCTAGTGGCATTTCTGGCCGGCGACGCGGCATCGTTCATCACCGGCCAGCTCATTCAGATCGATGGCGGCTGGATGATGCATTGAGGGAAAGGAAAGCGGTAGGACGGGCGCATCACGCGTCACGACGAGCTGTCATGCCCTCAGAGTGTGCAATGCGAAGCGCGCCTGCATGGGCGTTGACTGATCGGTGAGCTAGGTCTAGGCTGGCGACTTGACCAGGATGCCGTCGCTCTGCCTATGCTGGAGGCGTCAGGGCGATGACTACTGGCCGCGATGGCCGCGCCACTCGGTGGCGAGGAGGAACTCCGTGAGCGATCCCCGTGTCGATTCCCTGCTCGATGAGGCGATGCGCCTGCGCCTCTCCCGGCGCAGCATCCTGCGGCGTGGCGCCGCCCTTGGTCTCTCGACCGCCGCCGTCTCCAGCGTCCTCTCGGCGACGGGCCGTGTTAGCGCCGCCCCGCGCGCGGCCGCGTTCCTTCAGGAGCGCCAGCTCAATATTTTGCAAGCGAGCTACTTCGTGCCCGCGGGCGAGGATTTCTTTAACCAGGCCGCCCAGGACTGGGGCAGCCAGAACGGCGTCGCCGTGACCGCCGACTATATCGGCTGGAACGATCTGCAGCCGCGCATCGCGGCGGCGGTCGAGGGTGGCTCGGGCGCCGACATCATCGAGATGTGGGACATCTGGCCGTACCTCTACCAGGAGAGCATGGTCCCAGTTGATGAACTAGCCCAGGCGGTCAGCGAGGAATATGGAGGGTTCTACGATTGGGTCGTCGATACCGCTTCCGTGGACGGGAAGTGGTACAGCGTTCCCCACGGCAACTCGAGCTCGGCATTTACCTACCGCATCAGCCTGGTGGAGGAAGCGGGCATCGAAGATCCCAAGAACAAC